>JAEWHY010000042.1 GCA_023387555.1 Pseudomonadota bacterium | reverse complement strand
TCCGAGAACGGTCTGATCGGGACCGGTGCGCCGCCAGAGGAAGGCATGGCGCATCCGACGCTGACGGACGCCGGCGGGCGGCCGGTGACGGCGTTGCCGGGTGCATGCACCTTCGACAGTGCGATGTCGTTCGGGCTCATCCGGGGCGGTCATCTCGACCTGACCGTTGTCGGTGGTTTGCAGGTCGAAGAACGCGGACTGCTCGCGAACTGGATGATTCCTGGCAAGATGGTTCCGGGGATGGGCGGCGCGATGGATCTGATGACCGGCGCAAAGCGCGTCATCGTCGCAATGCACCACACCGCCAAGGGCGCGGCGAAGATCGTCAAGACATGCCGGCTGCCGATCACGTCATTGCGGCCGGTGGACCTGGTGGTCACGGATATGGCGGTGATCGCGTTTCCGCAAGGACGCGCCACCCTGCTGGAGACAGCGCCGGGAACCTCCGTCGAGCAGGTGGTGGCGGCTACCGAGGCGGAACTCGTGATCCCCGCCACCGTGTCAGTGATGGCTCTGTGAGACGGACCGCGACAGCCTGGCGTCGGCATTGACGACCTATGCTGCCGTAGTCGGCCTGCCGAGACGACGTGATGTCACGGGATGATAGTGCACGCCGAGAAGCGACCATAGCCTTCGTCAATGTAACATTGATTTCGAAGATACTCGGGAACGGGATAAGGCTTGCCGTCCGGACCGAACGAGGGGTCTGCGAACCCGCGGGGGGGACGCTGTGCCGGCGCTGCCGGCGCCGGTCGCGCATTGCGGCGCACGCGCTGCTTTTGCGTTGCCGAGATGTCATTGCTGCTTTGCGACAACGATACGCGCGGCTCAATGGATTGCGCTCTTGCCGCAGTTGCCGAAAGGCCGAAGCCGCAGGAGACAAGCAGGAGCACGAGAGCGATTTTGTGCATTACATTCCTCGTGATGCTCGGCGGAGCAAGCTCCACCGTGTGCGTTTGAGTATCGATAGCGCGGAAATGGACAAGCCTGGCTATCAGAGAGAACAAAATAATGTGTATCAACAAGCCGTAGTTCCGACTCCCGATTGACGTATTGATGAACCGGCCGTGACGTGCAGCGCACGGAATCGTTTGATCGAGGTCAACGCGCCAGTCGCTGTTTTCTGACGCGACTGCATGTCCCGGAGGAGCTGCCGATGTCCCCGAATGACCCCTCGACGAAGTGGACGCTGCCGAATTTCAATCCGGCCGACTTCACCAGCTTCGGGAAAGAGCAGGCGGACGCAATGGTGGAGATGCAGAAAGAACTCTCCAAACTGCTCGAGCAGGCCAACGCGGATTGGCTGGCCCGGATGGAGCTGGAGCGGGATCTCGCGTCGCAGCTAACCAGCAATCTGGCGGGTGCGAAGACCCCGGAGGACACGGCCAAAGCCTACCAGGACTGGATGACGCGCCGCTTCGAGATCATATCGAAGGACGGCCAGAAGTTCTTTGCGGACAGCCAGAAGTTCATGGAGTCGATGACGCGATTCCTGTCGGCTGGTGGAAAGGGAGCGGGCACCTGAGCGAGGTGGTCCCATCCGACCTTGCCATCGTCGCGGTCGGCTCCCTGTTGGCAGGCAATCACAATTCAAGAAACGTGCAAGGGAGGATGCCTATGGAACGTAAGGTCGAGATATCGGCCAGCTTTGCTTCGGCCGCGCCGCCGACGGCGGCCGACCTCGTCAAGGCAATACGAAAGCTGCGCTGGATCGGGCTGGAGGAAGAGGCCCGTCAGTTGCAAATCGTACTTGACCGGTTTCCTGCCGACGAGCGAGCCGTATTGCCAGGGATCCCGACCGATTCGGATTGACCGGGCTGCCACGCTGCTCCGCCGCGCGTGAAGATTAACGATGCGCCGGATCGCAACAGGTGTATATTGCATTGCAGCGGAAGGGTGACGCCGCTGAAGTGCACAGATGACCGATCAGACCATCAATGCCCGCCGGACGGCGCGGCAGCAAATGCTGCAACTGTTGCGTGACATATGCAACGGTGCCGTCGCCTTGTGCGAGAGAGAGCTGATCAAGTCCGGCCAATGGCAGGCTCGCGCCAAACCGGCGTTGAGCGCATGTGTGATGATGCATCGCGGCGTTGCCGCATCTCATCCGAGACTCGCCGACGAATTGCACATCCTCGCAGCGGAAATTCAGATCGCGCTTGCTGCACAGGCCGATGAGGCGCTGTTTGCCTCACGCATTCTGAAGATCAGAGAAGCGGTCCGGCGCGTGCAGCAAATCGGCATTGATGGCGATCGGGTCGGCTAGTCTGCGTTGACCGAAGCAGCAATGCGCGCCATGACGTCCGTCATGCCGCGATGCCCTCACAGCGGTAGGTTGCGCGTTGCGTTCGTTTCTCCCGCCGTTTTCTCCGCTTTGATCCTCAGCAATGAAACGCCAGCTGCATATCAATCTGTTTGTCCAGAGCCGCGGACATCATGAAGCCTCATGGCGGCACCCGTTGTCTTCCCCTCTTGCGCTGACCGATATCGGCTACGTTCAGGATCTGGCCCAGCGGGCGGAAGCGGCGTGCTTCGACTCGATCTTTCTCGGCGATACGCTTGCCCTCGGTGAGGATATGCAGGCACCGCAGGCCTGGCTCGAGCCGGTCACAGTGCTGGCGGCCCTCGCCGTCACGACCACGCGGATCGGTCTGATTGCAACCGCCTCCACCACGTACAGCGAGCCATTCAACCTCGCGCGGCAATTCGCTTCGCTCGATCACATCAGCAACGGCCGTATCGGCTGGAATATCGTGACCTCGTGGCTCCCGGCGGCAGCCCGCAATTTCGGCGGCGCGGGATCGCCGGCTCACGAGGAGCGCTATGCGCGCGGCGAGGAGTTTCTCGCGGTCGCCAATGCCTTGTGGGATTCGTGGGCGGAAGATGCGATCGCCGACGATCGCGCAGCCGGTGTCTATGCGCGTGCGGGCCGAATCCGGCCCATTCAACACAAGGGCAAATATTACGACGTGGCCGGGCCGCTCAATATGCCGCGCGGCCCGCAAGGCCGCCCGGTACTCGTGCAAGCGGGCTCGTCCGACACCGGCCGGCGGTTCGCGGCCCGGCATGCGGAAGCGGTGTTCACCGCGCATATGGAAAAGAGCACGGCTCAAGCCTTCTACGCCGACCTCAAAGCGCTCGCTTCCGCGGAAGGACGGGACGCCAGTCAGATCCATATCCTGCCGGGGCTGAGCCCGATCATTGCTTCGACCGAGGCCGAAGCGCTCCGCTTCGAGCAGGAGGCGAATGAAATGGCCGATCCCGAAATCGGCCGGCGGCGTCTGTCCAACCGGTTCGGCGGCCACGATTTCTCGCACCTGAAACTCGATCAGGTGCTGTCGGTCGAGGACTTTCCCGATCCCGCAACGGTCGAGGCGGCGCGCAGCCGCGCCGAGGTGATTGTCGGCTTCGTACGGCGTCAGAATCCGACGCTGCGGCAATTGCTCGCCAGTCTTGCCGGCGCCCGCGGTCATCTGACGATCGCCGGTACGCCCGAGCAAGTCGCCGATCTGATGGAGGATTGGTTCCGCGACGGCGCGGCCGACGGCTTCAACCTGATGCCGCCGGTCATGCCCCACATGCTCGACGTATTCTGCACCGAAGTGGTGCCGTTGCTGCGGCGGCGCGGGCTGTTCCGTGGTGCCTATGAGGGCACCACGCTGCGTGACCACCTCGGCCTTGAACGGCCGGCGAGCGCGTTCGCCTGACGGCGGCGTTACTGGGGCTTCAACCCGAGCGAACGGGCGACCGAAGCCCAGCGATCCATCTCCTCGCCAAGCTGGGTCTGGGTCTGTTTGCTGGTGCTCGGAAGGGTGTTCGCGCCCTGATCGGCGAAGCGTTTCTGCAGATCGGCATTCTTCTGCGCAGCCGCGACCGCCTGCTCCAGCTTCGCGATGACCGCAGGCGGCGTTCCCGCCGGCGCGGCGAGGAAAATGCGCGCACTCATGTCGAAGCCCGGGATCGCGTCCGCCATCGGCGGAACATCCGGCAGATTGCTCGACCTGTCGAGCGACGTCACGGCAATGACGCGCGCCGAGTTCGCACGCGCAAGGCCGACCGCCACCGACGAACTCATGATGGCGATATGGACGCGGCCCGCGATCAGGTCCGGCGAGAAGGCGGTGCCGCCCTTGTAGGGGACATGCTGCGCGTCCACGCCGGCCACGCGCTTGAATTGCTCGAACGCTAGATGCTGGACTGTGCCGACGCCGGGCGAGGCATAATCGTATTTCTTGGGATCGGCTTTCAGCACCGCGACCAGCTCCTGCGCGTTCTTGGCCGGGAAGCTGTTGGTCACCGCAAAGGCCATCGGAATCTGGGCGACATAGCTGACCGGCGTGAAGCTTTTCTTCAGATCGAACGGCAGCGAAGGCAGCAGCACCGGCGCCAGCAGCAATCCGGTTTCGCCCATCAGCAATGTGTAGCCGTCTGGGGCGGCCTGCGCGACCGCAGCGGCTGCCAGCGAACTGGTCGCTCCCGGACGGTTCTCGACCACGACCGAGACGCCGAGATTGTCCTCGAGCCGTTGCGCCAGCACGCGGGCGATGGTGTCCATGCCGCCTCCGGGCGAATATCCGACCAGAAGGCGGATCGGCTTGCTCGGATAATTGTCGGTCTGCGCATGAGCAGTCCCCATGAAAAGGACCGCGAGCCCGACACAGAACAGCCGAAACATGAATTCCTCCGCTTGCATTGACGTCGTTTTGTATGAACGCAGTATCGTTCGCGCTTCATCGGCGCGTGAGGACGATGCCGTAGTCCGCGGGCGCTGACAATGGCTGCGTGCGCCGCGTCAGCTAGGAGCGTTAGGAGGTTGCGGTATCCGTCAGCGTGATCGCGGATGCATCTGCAATCTCGCGCAACTGATCGTGCACGATCTGCAGGAGCGCGGCCGTGGCCGGCGAGAGGACTTCGCCCGCGCGCGTGATGACGCCGACAGTCCGCCTTGCGTCGGGTTCGTCGATCGGGACGAAGCCGACATCGGCCAGAGGTTCGCTCACCGAGAGTTGGGGAAGAATCGTGATGCCGATGTTGGCGCGCACCAGCGCCAGCAGCGACAGCACGTTGTAGACCACGATCGGCGCCTGCGCCGGGGGCGGCAGCCCACCGATGTTGTGGGCGTCGGAAATCGCATTCGCCAGCAGCGTTCGGCCCTTCAGGTCCGACCAGCGGCGGCCGCCGAGTTTGCGATAGAGCGGATCGTCGCGCCGGCAAACGATTCCGAGCGGCTCCTCGAACAGCGGCATGAACAGGAGCGCGCGCCGCTCGCTCGGCATGCTGGCGACGCCGAGCTCGACGGTGCCCGATTGCACGAGATCGGCGACGCTGCGCGAATCCGCATCGCGTGCTGTGATTTCTACCGCCGGCCATTGCCTGCGGAAACGTGCGATGACCGCGGGCAGAATGGTCGTGGCGATCGACGGCACCGCAGCGATATCGATGCGGCCGATGGCGTTGCGCGAATAGGCCTGCAGCGATGCAAGCTTGCGGTCGACATGGCTCAGGAGGTCGCGGACCTGCGCCTGCACAAAGCTGCCGACCGGCGTGAGCCTGTTCTTGCGGCCGCCCTCGAACAGCGGCGCCCCGATATCCTGCTCGAATTGCTTGAGTTTTTCCGAGATTGCGGACGGGGTGCGGCCCAGCCGTTCGGCGGCGAGCCGGATGTTGCCGGATTCGGCGACCGCGGCGAAGACGCGAAGGGTGGCGAGGGATGTGCGCACGGCATCGCCCAATTGCGGAAAAACCGAAATATTATACCGGATTTCCGAATTGACCGAAATGTGTCCGCGGCCTTCGATATCGGTTCCCGAACCGGTTGGACGTCGCGATGGCCTCGGAAAAGCACAATTATATTGGCGGCCAATGGGTGGCCGGCGGAACGAGCCGTCCGAGCATCAATCCTTCCGACCTTTCCGACATCATCGGCCATTTCACGCAAGCCACGTCCGGCCAAGTGGATGAGGCCATCAACGCCGCGCGAGGCGCGGCAGTGACCTGGGGCGTCTCGCCACTCGAGGCCCGATACAAAGCCCTGATGGCGATCGGCGACGAGATATGTGCCCGGAGCCAGGAGTTTGGTGAACTGCTGTCCCGTGAGGAAGGCAAGCCGCGCGCC
The DNA here is from genome assembly GCA_023387555.1 of Pseudomonadota bacterium. Classification (GTDB taxonomy): domain Bacteria; phylum Pseudomonadota; class Alphaproteobacteria; order Rhizobiales; family Xanthobacteraceae; genus Pseudorhodoplanes. The sequence continues at coordinate 1,076 of JAEWHY010000042.1, read as the reverse complement.
GAAGGCGTCGGCGAGGTTTTCCGGTCGGGGCAGTTCTTCCAGTATTTTGCCGCCGAAGCCTTGCGGATTTCCGGTGACGCGGTCGACTCCACGCGGCCGGGGATCGAAGTCGATGTCCGGCGTGAGCCGGTCGGTGTCGTTGCGGTCATCTCACCCTGGAATTTCCCGCTGTCCACGGCGTGCTGGAAGATCGCGCCTGCGCTCGCCTTCGGCAATGCCGTGATCTGGAAGCCGGCCAGCGCGACGCCGGCCATTGCCTGGCAGTTTGCCGAGATCGTCAGCCGGCAGAATCTGCCGGCGGGCACCTTCAATCTGCTGATGGGATCGGGAAGCGTCGTCGGCGATGCGCTGGTTGCGAGTCCCGACATCGACGCCGTCACCTTCACCGGCTCCTATGAGGTAGGCCGCGCGGTGGCGACCCGCGCCGCGCCGAACTTCACGCGCATCCAACTCGAACTCGGCTCCAAGAATCCGCTGGTCGTCATGGACGATGGCGATCTCGATCTCGCGGTCGCGCATGCGCTGAACGGCGCGTTTTTCGGATCGGGACAGAAATGCACCGCGTCGTCGCGGCTGATCGTGCATCGCAAGATACATGATGAATTCGTCTCGAAGCTGAAAGCCAAGACCGAGGCGCTGGTGGTTGGTCACGCGCTCGACGACGGCACACAGATCGGCCCGGTCGTCGATGAGAAGCAACTCGAGCAGGCGCTTGATTACGTGAAGCTTGCCGAAAGCGAGGGCTGCGAGTGTGTGTGCGGCGGCGAGCGGCTGGAGCGGCGCACCGAAGGCTATTATTTCGCGCCCACGCTGTTCGTGGGCACGAAGAACGACATGCGCGTCAACCGCGAGGAGATGTTCTGCCCGATCGCCTGCGTGATCGAAGCGGGCGGTTACGAGGAAGCGCTGCAGCTTGCGAACGATACGCCCTATGGGCTGACCTCGGGCATCATCACGAAATCGCTGGCGCGCGCGAACCATTTCCGCCGCAACATGAAGACCGGCTGCGTGATGGTGAATCTGCCGACCGCAGGCACGGATTATCATGTGCCGTTCGGCGGCCGGAAGAAGTCATC
>JAEWHY010000041.1 GCA_023387555.1 Pseudomonadota bacterium | reverse complement strand
TTGCCGACATGCTCGATCACTGCAATGCCGACGAGCCCGCCCTTGTCGTGGCCAAGGATCATCGACTGCCCGGCGTAAGTACCTAGATCGACCTGCCGCGCCACCATCTGCTGCATGGTCAGGTTGCCCGACGGCACGGCGAATTCCTCGTATTTCAGACCGCGCTTTTCGAGCGCGCCAGATCGCAAGAGGTAATAGGTCGGCATGCCCCACATGTTGGTCTGGTAGCCCTGCCGGATGGTCACGCTCTGCGCATTCGCACCGCGCATGCCGCCGAGCCCTGTGGCCAGCACAGCACCACTCGCGGCAAGATACTGGCGGCGATTGAGTCCTTTTCCGATCGTCATGGCCGAAGTCCTCCCTGTGGCCGGCGCAGGACCGGCGTGTTTTTCAGTTCTGCATCTGACCGAGTTCCCGGAGCAGTTTCTTCTGGTAGTCGAGAAATTCGATGCTCAGCGGATCGCGCGGCCGCGGCAGCGCGATCCGGATTTCCGACTTCACGGTGCCGGGATGCGGCGTCATCACGATCACCCGGTCGGCGAGATAGACCGCCTCCGACACGTTGTGCGTCACGTAAACGACCGTCTTCCGGGTCTCGCGCCAGACATCGGCGAGCAGCCGCTGCATGTCGTCGCGGGTCAGCGCATCGAGCGCGGCGAACGGCTCATCCATCAGCAGGACCGCCGGGTTGTAGGCCAGCGCGCGGGCGATCGCGACGCGCTGCTGCATGCCGCCGGACAGATGATGCGGATAGGATTTGACGAATTTGTCCAGCTTGACGAGCCGCAATTGCTCGAGCGCAATGGCCTCGCGTTCCTCGCGCGGAACGCCCTTCATCTCGAGCCCGAAGGTGACATTGCCGAGCGCCGTCCGCCACGGAAACAATTGCGCGAAATCCTGGAACACCACGCCGCGGTCCATGCCGTGACCGTCGACCTTCCGGCCGCCAATCCTGATCTCGCCGCCACTTGGCTGAAGGAAGCCCGCGATGATGTTCAGGAGCGTGGACTTGCCGCAACCGCTCGGTCCGAGGAGGCAGAGGAATTCCGAGCGCTCGATATCGAGGCTGACATCCTTCACGCCGGCGACACGACCGGCAGGGGTGTCGTAGTTCAGGCAAACGTCGCGAATTTCGATTTCAGGCATTCCGAAAGCCGGTCCTTTCCTACGAACGCGCCGCGCGCATCATGCCCCAGCGCATCACCGTCGCCTTCTCCAGCGTGCCGAAGAACAGCCGCTCGAACGCAAAGCCGATGACGCCGATGACGGCGAGCGAAGCCAGCATCATGTCGGTCGCCAGAAACTCCTTGGCATCGAAGATCACCCATCCCAGACCGAAATCCGATGCCGCGAGAAACTCGGCGCCGATCACCGCGATCCATGCGCGCAGGAACGCCTGCCTGACGCCGGTGATGATGAAGGGCGATGCGGCCGGGATCATCACTTTCCAGAACATCGACTGCCCGCTCGCCCCCATGGCGCCCGCGGCGCGCAGCCAGATCGGATTGACTGCGCGAACGCCCGACCAGGTGTTGAGCAGGATCGGGAACGTGGCGGCATAGAACACGATCAGGATCGCAACCGTATTGCCAAGTCCGAACCACAGGATGAACACCGGCACCCAGGCGAGCGAAGGGATCGGCATCAGCGCGCTCGCCAGCGGCAGGCAGAAATTCTCGACCGGCTTGTAGCGCGCCATCAGGACGCCGAGCGGCACCGCGACCATCACCGCAAGTCCCATGCCCACGAGGACCCGGTAGAGCGTCGCCGCTGCGTGATGCAGCATGGTGCCGTCGGCCAGCGCGGTCCACAATGTCGATGCGACCTTGGACAACGGCGGCAGCAGCACCGCGGGGAAATAGCCGCTGCGCGCGGCCAACTCGTAGACAACGAGCAGCAGGGCAATGGACGTTGCGGCGCGGCGCCAGCTTCGGATGCGTTCCGCGGTGAGGTTCATCGCATCATCCCCCAGCGCACCAGCGTGTAATCCTCGAGCTTCTGGAACACGAGTTTCTCCAGCGCGAGCCCGATGATGCCGATCACTGCGACGCCTGCGAGCATCACGTCGGTGTTGAGGAATTCGCGTGCGCCGAAAATAAGCCAACCGAGGCCCCATGACACCGCCGCCAGCATCTCGACGCCAACCAGCACGCGCCACGCCTGCGCAAGGCCAAGTCGCATGCCGGTGAAGATGTACGGCAGCGCGCCGGGCACAATGACATGCCGGAACAGCTTGCGATCGGTCGCCCCCATCGCGAGCGCCGAGCGCAGCCAGATCTCCTTCACCGCCTTCACCCCGGTCCAGGTGTTGAACACGATCGGAAAGGCGGAGACGAATGCGACCAGAAGGATGGCCGGCAGATTGCCGACCCCGAACCACAACAGGAACAGCGGCGCATAGGCGATGCCCGGAATTGGCGCGAGCATCGCGACGATCGGCAGGGTGTAATCCTCGGCGCGCTTGGAGCGGCCCATGACGATCCCGATCAGCACTCCGAAGACGGCGGCCAGCGCGAAGCCCGCCACCAGGCGCAGGATGGTCTCGAAAGCGTGATGCGGCAGGATGCCTGAGATCGTCAGATGCCAGAAGGCGCTGGCGGTATCTTCGAGCGGCGGAAACAGCTTGCGTGGAAACATGCCGCTGCGCGCCACGATCTCCCAGATGATGCCGGCGACGACAAACGGAAATGTGTTCCGGGCAATGGTACGCCACACCTGCCCGCCGGTGGTGGGCACGGATGGGTTCGCGGACGCTGCCTGCACGGCATCAGTCATGGCGATCCGGACGATTCCAACCCTGACCGGCGCTTTTTATGGAAGCATTTGTCGTCGTGCCGGACCAAGCGAGGATAGTTCACTCCGAGGCCCGCGGACAACCGCGATCATTGCCCGCGACTATTTTTCACGCAAAGCCCGCAAGTGCCGCCGGCACCCGCTTCATGCACCTCGGTTCATGCATGCCGGCCCTGCATGCGCGGCGCTTCTCGGATGCTTACAGCCGCCGGCATCGCTCGCCATGTTTCGTGACCGGAAAAGACTGGGCGGACGCTCCGGCTTCATCGAACAGCAGAGACGCACATGACCTTGGACATCACCTCAACCGACCGCGTCCTCCTGCCGGTGCAGCAGCGGATCGTTCCGGCGCTCCGACATCACGAGACGCTGGCAAGGATCGCACTTTTCCGTTCGCTGGATGCGCGGCAGATCGCCGACCTCGACACTCAGTCCACATGGCGAAAATACAAACGCGATGAGTGGATCATCGAACTCGACGACACCAGCCGCGACGTGTTCTTCATCGTTACAGGAGCCGCGCAACTGAAGATCCCGGCATCAGCAGGCCGCGAGGTGCAGTTTCACGATCTGAATGCCGGCGATTATTTCGGCGACATGGATGCACTTGACGGCAAACCGCGCGCCGTCGGCGTCGTAGCGCTGACCGACAGCGTGGTCGCGCGCATGCCGCAGGCGGTATTCCGCGAAACGATCTGCAGGCACCCGGATGCAGCCCGGCAGGTGATGACGCGGCTGACGGAGATCATCCGCATGCTGGCCAACCGCGTCCGCGAACTGTCGACGCTCGATGTCAAGCACCGGCTCTATGCCGAACTATTGCGACAGTCGCGGCCCCGGGCCGGCGACACCGATCGCGCGGTGATTACGCCGCCGCCGGTGCACGCCACCATCGCCGCGAGGATCGGCACGCGGCGCGAAACGGTCGCCCGCGAAATGAAGACGCTGGAACGCGCCGGATTGATCGAAAAAAACCGCGGCGCACTGGTGCTCAACGATACCAAGCGCCTGCAATGCATGATCAAAAGCGTCGACGATTGCGACAAGACCGGCTTTCTTTGAACCAAGGACCGGCCTTATGGGCCGGCCCTTGGTAATGCATTCACACCGGATTTAGTTGTGAAAGTCGCGGCGCAACTGGAGCCGGACATTGGGATCGGGATCCTGCCCCTGGTATTTGCCCCATTCGTAAACCGCGGGCGACTCCGGTGACCGCTCCGTGCCCCCGTTCTGCGGCGGCACCTGGGCACGGGCCGCGGCCGCAGCCGGGCTCACGCGCTGGCGGCTGGTCTGCGCATCCGCCGCCGAAGCCGCAAGCGAACCCGCAAACAGGGCGAGCGCAAGGATTGCAGGAAGTCTGCTCTTCATCTCTCGTCTCCGTCATCTCATGGCAATGCTGCCTGATGACAGAGAACTGGTGATGGGCGTCACCGCAAGCTGTGCGAAATCGCACACTTCGTAACGCTGCGACGCGCGAAGACCACGATCCTGACCGCGGTCTACTGCCCCGCACGCAAGGCGCTGCGCTGAATCTTCCCGGTGATGGTTTTCGGCAGAGATGCCACGAATTCGATAGCACGCGGATATTTGTAGGGCGCGATCTGCGCCTTCACGAGATCCTGCAACTCGCGCTTCATCGCCTCGCGATCCGATGCGCCGTCCCGCAGCACCACATAGGCCGCGACGATTTGGCCGCGCTCGTCGTTGGGCAGGCCGACCACCGCGCATTCGGCGACCAGCGCGTGCTGCAGCAGCACGCCCTCGACCTCGGCGCCGGAGATATTGTAGCCCGCGCTCACGATCATGTCGTCGGTGCGCGCATGATACCAGAAATTGCCTTCGGCATCGGTCTCGAACGCGTCGCCGGTCAGGTTCCAGCCATCCTGCACGTACTTCTGCTGGCGCTCGACATCGTCGAGATAGCGACAGCCGGTCGGCCCCCGCACCGCAAGCCGTCCGACCTGTCCGGGCGGCAACGGCTGCATGGCGTCGTCCACCACCATCGCCCTGTAGCCCGGCGCGGCCGTCCCGACGGCGCCCGGAATGCGTTGCGTGTCCTGATTGATCAGGAAGCCGTGCAGCATCTCCGTCGAGCCGATCGAATTCATCAGGCGAATGCCAGTCGCACGAAACCAGCCCTCGAACGCCGCGAGCGGCATGTGCTCCCCCGAGGAGATGCAGCTTTTCAGCGACGACACATCGTAGCCGGCGGCGAGCGGCGTCATCGCCCGATAGAGCGTCGGCACCGTGAACAGCCGGGTCACGCCCTCGCGCTCGATCGCCGAGAGCATGGCATCCGGGTTCGGCTGTTCGAGCATCACCGCGGAGGCGCCGAAGCGCAGCGGAAACACCAGCATCGCGCCAAGACCGAAGGTGAAGGCGAACGGCGCGGAGCCGAGAAACACATCGTCGGGCGTGGGCTTGAGTATGTGACGCGGCAGGCAATCGGCAATCGCCAGCACGTCGCGATGGAAATGCACTGTGCCCTTCGACAGCCCGGTGGTCCCCGACGTGAAGGCGATCAGCGAGACGTCATCGCGCGAAGGAATGACATTGTCGAACGCGCCGCTCTTGCGGGCCATGCGCGCTTCGAGACCGTCGGCCGCATCGGTATGGAAAAAGATGGTCTTCAGACCCGGCGCCGCGGGCGCCGCCACCTCGAGTTCGCCCGCAAGCCGGGCATCGCACAATGCGAATTGCACCTTCGCCTTGCCGAGCATGTACGACAATTCCTGCGCGCGCAGCAGCGGCATGGTCGCGACCGCGATGCCGCCGGCCTTGAGGACACCGAGCCAGGCGGCGGCCTTCATTGCATTGTTGGCAGACCGAAGCAGCACGCGGTTGCCCGGCACAAGGCCGAGGTCGTCGCGGAGCACGGCGGCAATGCGGTTCGCCTTGTCGAGGAGTTCGTCATAAGTCCAGGTTGCGGCCGGTGTGCGGATGGCGAGCCGCGAACCGAAGCCCGCCTCCACCTGCCGGTCGATCAGTTCGACCGCCGCATTGAGCCGCTTTGGATAACCAAGTGCGTCCAGGCCCTCGAATTCGGGCCACAGCTCGAACGGAGGCAGATGGTCGCGTGCGAAGCTGTCGGGGTAGGCGCTTTTGTCGAGCATGGAGAGCCGGCGGGACACGTGGTTGCGGGACGCTTGGTTGCGGGACGCTTGGTTTTCTATGGCGGAGACTAGAGCGAGACTGAATAGCGGAACCTATCCGCGCGGAACCATCGGTGACAACCGCCATCGCCCGCGCAATTGACGGGCCTGTTCCAGACGCATACATCCATCTGGATATATTTCAAAATGCGAGCGCAGATATGTGGCGTCCCCCGCAGCGGATCCAGTTCGAGCCGAAACGCGGCCGCATCCCGACCCGGGCGGAAGCGGAAGCCTCGCGGCTGTTTTCGCCGGTAGCCGTGGGCCCGGTGGCGCTGGAGCAGCGGACCTGGGTGCCGGCCATGGTGCCATGGCGGGCGACCGAAGACGGTTTCGTCACCGATGCCGTGGTCGAATGGTATGCGCGTTTCGCCAAGGGGCAGCCCGGCGCGATCGTGGTCGAGGCGACCGGCATTCGTGACGTTCCGAGCGGGCCTTTGCTGCGCATCGGAGACGACCGGTTCATCCCCGGCTTGAAGCGGATGGTCGATGCCGTCCGCGAAGCGAGCGGCGGTCACACCCGGGTGTTCATCCAGCTGATCGACTTTCTCTCGATCCGGCGTCGGCCGGCCGCGGCGAAATATTTCGAACGCTTTCTTGCGATCACCGATGCGCATCGCGTCGCCCTGCCCGGCCAGAGCGATGCCGAGATCCGGTCCGCACTCGCCGGCATGAAACGCGACGAGCTTGCGGAAATCCTGACCGAGCGCGAACTGGAATCGCTCGAGTTCGGCTACCGCGAACGCGTCACCGATCTCGACCTGCCGCATATCCGCGAGTTGCCGAAGGTGCTGCCGGAGCTGTTCGCGAGCGCCGCGTTGCGCGCGCAGGAGGCGGGCTTCGACGGTGTCGAACTGCACTACGCCCACGCCTATACGATGGCCTCGTTCCTGTCGCGCAAGAACACCCGCGACGACGGCTACGGCGGCTCGCTCGAAAACCGCGCGCGTCTGCCGCTGGAAGTCTTCCGGGAAGTCCGCGCGAGAACGCGTCCGGATTTCGCGGTCGGCTGCCGGTTCCTCGCCGACGAATGCATCGAGGGCGGCAGCGACGCTGACGATGCAGTGCACTTCGGCCTAGCTTTCGCGAAGGCCGGCATGGATTTCATCTCGACCTCGCGTGGCGGCAAGTTCGACGACGCAAAGCAGCCGGGCGTCGGCGGCGCCGCTTATCCCTATACGGGGCCCAGCGGCTATGAATGCATGCCGCAATATATTTCCGACGAACGCGGTCCTTTCGGCCGCAATGTCGACGCCACCCTCGCGATCCGCAAAGCGGTCCATGCCGAAGGCCTCGCAACGCCGGTGGTCTGCACCGGTGGCGTGCATAATTTCGAATTTGCCGAGCAGATGCTGGTCGACGGCGTCTGCGATATCGTCGGCTCGGCGCGTCAGGCGCTGGCCGATCCCGACTGGTTCCTGAAGACCAGGCTCGGCCTCGCCGATCAGGTCCGGATGTGCGAATTCACCAATTATTGCGAAGGCCTCGACCAGAAACACAAGACCGTCACATGCCAGCTCTGGGACAAGGAAGCGCTCAGCGACCCGGCGGTAAGCAAGACCGCCGACGGCAAGCGCCGTCTGACGGCGCCGGACTGGGCGCCGCCGCAATGAGCCGCACGATCGAGATCAGCGAAGTCGGCATGCGCGACGGTCTGCAGATCGAGCGCAATTTCGTCCCGACGGAAAAGAAGATTGCGCTGATCGATGCGCTGTCGAAGACCGGTCTCACGAAGATCGAGATCACCGGTTTTTCGCACCCTAAGGTGATCCCGCAGCTTGCGGACGCCGAAGC
>JAEWHY010000037.1 GCA_023387555.1 Pseudomonadota bacterium | reverse complement strand
CAGTAACAGCCGCCTGAGCGCTCACAAATCATCCAAGCGCAACAGCACTTACGATGATTTAACATCGCGCATTTGAGAATATGTCGTTGCAGTTCGGCCATCCGGCATCGCTCTCATGCGAGCGATACCGGTACGACGGACGTGGCTATTCCGCCGCGGCGACTTCCGCGGGGAAGTCCTGCGACTGCAATTGCAGCCGATAGAACGAGGCGTAGCGCCCGCCCTTGCGCAACAGGTCGTCATGGCGGCCCGATTCCGCCACGACGCCATCCTCGATCACGAAGATGCAGTCGGCATGCGCGACGGTGTGCAGCCGGTGGGCGATCACGATCGTCGTGCGTCCGCGCGTCAGATGAGCGATCGCATCCTGCACCAGCCGCTCGGATTCGGAATCCAGCGCGGCGGTCGCCTCGTCGAGCAGCACCAGCTTGGCGTCGCGAATGAGCGCGCGGGCCACCGCGATGCGCTGGCGCTGGCCGCCGGAGAGCTGCAGGCCCTGTTCGCCGGTATGGGTGTCGTAGCCGTGCGGGAACGACATGATGAAGTCGTGGGCGTTCGCCGCCTTCGCCGCGGCGATGATGTCGGCCTCGGTCGCGCCGTCCTTGCCGAACGCGATGTTGTCGCGGATCGTGCCGTGGAACAGGAACACGTCCTGTCCGACATAGGCGATCTGCTCCCGCAGCGAATGGCGCGACACATTGGCGATGTTCTGGCCGTCGATCTCGACCACGCCGGACTGCGGCTCGTACAGACGCAGGATGGTGTTGAGGATCGTTGACTTGCCGCCCCCCGAAGGGCCGACCAGCGCGCTCATCTGCCCGGCCTCGGCCTTCAGCGACAATCCGCGCAGCACCGGCTCGCTCTCGCGATAGGCAAAATGCACGTCGCGGAACTCGACCGCGCCCTTGTCCATGACGAGCTTCGGCTTGTTGTCGTCGCGGGCCTCGGTGGAGGGCGCGTCGATGATCTCGAACAGCTGGCGCACGCCGATCAGGCCCGCATTCAGCTCGATATTGAGCCGCGCGAGGCGCTTCGCTGGCTCATAGGCGAGCAGAAACGCGGTGATGAAGGAGAAGAACTCGCCCGGCGTCGCGTTCATCTCGATGGTGCGATACCCGCCATAGATCACGCCCATCGCGATTGCGACGCCGGCCAGCGCTTCCATCATCGGGCTCGACCGGTTCGAGACCCGCGCCATCTTGTTGGCTTCGTGCTCGACCGCGGCGACATTGTCGTAATAGCGCTTGCGCAGCCGGTCTTCGAGGGTGAACGCCTTGACGATCCGGATGCCGGACACCGTCTCCTGCAAGGTCTCGAACAGCCTGGTGCCGCCGGTGAATTGCGCTTTCGCGACCGCCTTCACGCGCCGCACCAGCTTGCGGATCATCCAGAGCGCCGGCGGCGCGATGACCGCGGCCGAGAGCGACATCACCGGATCCTGGATCACCATGACGGTGGCGAGGCCGATCAGCGACAGGAGATCGCGGCCGACCGACGTGACCAGGAGATTCATCACCTGGGTCGCCGAATTCGAGGCGGTCGCGAGCCGGTGCAGGAATTCCGACGAGTGGCGCCGCGCGAAGAATGCGAGATTCTGCCCCATCAGCCGGTCGAACAGCTTGCGCTGGTTCTCCGCGATGATCGCGTTGCCGATCCGCGACATGATCACGGCCTGGAAATAGGTCGCAGCACCGCGGGTGCAGAAGATCACGATGGTAATCAGCCCGATCACCACGATCGCGGTGAAGCTGCGGTCGACATAGGCCTTGTTGACGATGGTGCCCATCAGATAGGCGATCAGGGCCGTGCCGGCGGCTGAAATCGCCATCAGCACGAAGGCGACGGCGTAGGACTTCCAGTGCTGGACGCCATAATCGAGGACCAGCCGACGGATCAGCTGAGACGAGCTTTCGTTTTCCGAAGCGGCGGGCGGCAATGACATTGATTTCCAGCCTGTGGGCGGCCGCGGGACGTTGCGTCCGGGCCCCGGGCTACCTGCCTGCTCGGGCCCAAGATTTCAAGCCTTGCAAAGGGATGCGCCCTCTACCCTTGGGGGCAAACCGGGATGGGGCGTCGCCTGTGGACGGGCCGGTGCGAAGGCGCCGCGGACGCCCGTCGCACGATTTCGGCCTCAACTGTTGCGTGCCCGCAATTTCTGTTCCCACTCCAGCGCATTGGCGACGATGGTCGGCAGATCGTCATAGCGGGGAACCCAGTGCAGCGTCCCGCGCGCGCGGTCGGACGCCGCCACAATCTGCGCGGGATCGCCCGGCCGGCGCTCGGCGAGATCGACGCGGAAATCGATCCCCGACACCCGCTTCACCGTCTCGATGACCTCCAGCACCGAAAAGCCGCGGCCGTAGCCGCAATTGAAGGTCGCGCTCTCGCCGCCGCCGCGCAGGTAGCGCAGTGCGTCGGAATGCGCCCGGACCAGATCGCTGACATGGATATAGTCGCGGATGCAGGTGCCGTCGGGGGTCGGATAATCGGTCCCGAACACATCCATCTTCTTGCGCATGCCGAGCGCGGTCTGTACCGCGACCTTGATCAGATGCGTCGCCGCGGGCGTCGATTGACCGGTGCGCATCTTGGGATCCGCGCCCGCCACATTGAAATAGCGCAGGATGACGTGCTTGAGCGGATGGGCGAAGCCGGTGTCGCGCAGGATGATCTCGGTCATCAGCTTCGATGAGCCATAGGGCGACATCGGGTCGGGGGCGGCGTCCTCGGCCACCGGCACCGCCTTCGGATTGCCGTAGACCGCGGCGGTCGAGGAAAAGATGAAGTGCTTCACGCCGCCCTTCACCGCGGCTTCGATCAGGGTCCGCGAATTGGCGGTGTTGTTGCGGTAATAGCCCAGCGGATCGGCCACCGAATCCGGCACCACGATCGAGGCGGCGAAATGGATGATGGCGTCGATACCGTGGCGCGCGATGATGCTGCGCGCGAGTTCCTCGTTCCCGGTATCGCCCTCGTAGAGCGGAACGCGGTCCGGGATCGCCCAGCGGAAGCCGGTGGACAGGTTGTCCAGCACAACCACGTCCTCGCCGGCATCGAGCAATTCGTAAACCATATGGCTGCCGATATAGCCGGCGCCGCCGCTGACGAGAACGGTCATGGACGGGAGTCTCCGCAATCCGAGGCCAACAGCATAGGCGACGGCCATGAAAAATGGGTAATAAGGGCTGGCTTTCGCAGGGCGGATTGGCGAAGCCTGTCCGCCATCATGGGGCGGCGGAACGGGCCTTTCGGCTGATCCGCCCGACAGGACCGATCTTGAACGACCTCGACGTCATTATCCCGAACCTGCACTGGAACTACACCGGTGTCACGGCCACCAACCGCATGATCGCCCCGCGGATTGCGCGGCTGGCCAATGCGCGCTGGTTCGGGGCCGATGCGCCGGACGGGATCGGGACCATGACGCTGTCCGAGGTGCTGGCCCTGCCGTTCAAGGGGCGGCGGAAGATCGTCTGGCACGCGCGGCGCAACAACGAGATGATGGTCGGCCTGCTGCTCAAAGCCCTGGGCTGGCCGTTCAAGCTGGTCTTTACGTCCGCCGCGCAGCGCCGCCATACCTGGATCACCCGGTTCCTGATGGCGCGCATGGATGCTGTGGTCGCCACCAGCGACGCCTCCGCGGCCTTTCTGTCGGTGCCGTGCGAGGTGATCCTGCATGGCGTCGATACCGAGCGCTATCATGCGCCGACGAACCGCGATGCGGAATTTGCGATCAGCGGCCTGCCCGGCAAATACGCCATCGGCTGTTTCGGCCGGGTCCGGCACCAGAAAGGCACCGATGTCTTCATCGAGGCGGTGTCGCGCGTTCTGCCCCGCTATCCGGATTTCAGCGCGGTGGTGGTGGGGGCGGTCGACGACGCCGACTTCGAGGCGGGACTGAAGCGGCGCGTGGCCGAGGCCGGGATTGCCGACCGCGTGCGTTTCCTCGGCGAGCGGCCGATCGACGAGGTGCCGCTCTGGTTCCGCCGCGTCCTGATCTATGCGTTCACCTCACGCAACGAAGGTTTCGGCCTGACGCTGCTCGAATCCATGGCGTCCGGCAATGCGCTGGTGGCGGCGCGCGCCGGGGCGGCCGAGGCGGTGGTGACCGGCGGCCAGATCGCCTTGCTGG
>JAEWHY010000027.1 GCA_023387555.1 Pseudomonadota bacterium | reverse complement strand
CCGCTCGACAGGCCCTTGTCGAGTTTCTTTTCGCTGTCGCCGGGGACGAAGAGCAGGGAGCGCATCGATTTTATTCTCCGTCATTCCGGGCGAGCGAGCCAAGCGAGGGAGGTCCGGAATCCATACTCCCGATGGTGGTTGTGGATTCCGGGCTCCGGCCTTCGGCCGCCCCCGGAATGGCAACTAGACCGGGCGCTTCTTGATGAAGGCCTGGCGCAGGCATTCGGCGACGAGCTTGCCGTCCTGGTTGAAGCAGCGGTGATGCAGTTCGACGATGCCGGCGTTCGGGCGCGACTTCGATTCGCGCTTGCCGACGATCTCGGTCGTGGAATGCAGCGTATCGTTCTCGAACACCGGATGCGGAAAGCGGGTCTCCTGCATGCCGAGGTTGGCGATGGTCGTGCCGGTCGAAATGTCGCTGACCGACATGCCGATCATCAGCCCGAGCGTGAACAGGGAGTTCATCAGCGGCTGGCCCCATTCGGTCTCGGTCGCGCAGAAATGCCTGTCGATATGCAGCGGCTGCGGATTGAGCGTCATGTTGGAGAACAGCATGTTGTCCATCTGCGTGACGGTCCGGTAATAGCGGTGCGCGTAGGTCCGGCCGACCTCGAAATCCTCGAAAAACAATCCCCCGCGCGGGTGCCGCTCTGGCTCGCTCATCTTTCCTCCCAGCCGCGCAAACGGCGCGGATCCAGCCTCGTTAAGATTCCATTTACCATAATTCGCCAAGGTCGCGATGGCACGGCAGACAAGCGCAGTCTGTCGGCCGGGAAGGATTTCACGGCATGGCGGGCGTCGGAGCCACGACGGCGGCAGCAGCAGGCGGGACAACATCGGTCACCGCCGCGATCCGCAAGGCGTCCGAAGTCACGGGCGCGAGGTTCAGCTATCTGCTCGCGACCGCCAAGGTCGAATCCAACCTCAACCCGAATGCCGCCGCGAAGACCTCGTCGGCTGGCGGCCTGTTCCAGTTCATCGATCGCACCTGGCTCGGCACGCTGAAAGAAGCGGGGCCGCTGCTTGGCTATTCGCGCTACGCCGACGCCATCACCCGCACCAGCGACGGCCGCTATCACGTCTCCGATCCGGCGATGCGGCAGGAGATCATGGCGCTGCGGAAGGATCCGACCGCCAACGCGCTGATGGCCGGCGTTTTCACCAATTCCAACGCCAAGCACCTGACCAACAAGCTCGGGCGCGCGCCGACCGACGGCGAGCTTTACATGGCGCATTTCATGGGTGCGACCGGTGCCGCCCGGCTGATTACCGCGTCAGAGAACAATCCGGCCGCCGTCGCGGCGCATTCGTTCCCGGCAGCGGCACGATCCAACCGCTCGATTTTCTTCGACAAGAGCGGCCGCGCCCGCAACTTCGCCGAGGTGACGCAGAATCTCGCGGCCCGCTACAACGTCGCGCAGTCGCGGGTTGCCGGCCTCAACAGCCCGGAAGCCGTGCAGGGCGTTGCGGCGATCCAGGGTGTCACGGCCATACAGGGTGTAGCACCGACGCAGGCTGTGACCACGACACAGAGCGTCAGCCATGCCGCGCAGACCGCGCGCGTGGCGCGGGCCTATCAGGTGGCGGATGCCGCGAGCCGCATTGCCGCGACGCCGGCGTCAACGGGCGTCCAGCCCGCGGCGCAACGTGCGGTTCCGGGCGAGCGCGTCTTCCATAATCCGTTCCGGGCCGCGCAGCGTCCGCAACCGGTGTCCGCGACGGTCGCCGAACTCTGGGCGCCGAAGTCGCGGACCACCCAGCAGGAACAGGCGCGCCACATCGCCCGCGATCTCGAGCAGAGGACGCGAGCGCCAGCCGTCGCCAGTGTCGCGCCGGCGGCGCAGGTTCAGCCGGCGGTTCACACTGCGCAGGCCGCACAGACGGTGCAAGCGGCGCAGACGGCGGATGCGCGCACCAGCAGCGGCGCCGGCAGCCTCGGCCTGTTCCAGGACACGCGGCCCGACGTGCGCGCGCTGTTCACCCACGGCGTGCGCGGGTAGCGTCGTCTCCGTTCCACCAAAACAGTCCGGCGAACGGCTCCGGTTTAACGTCCCGGTAACAATCGCAAAGAATTATGGTGAACCCTTTGTTAAGAGGCCTTCGCTAGTCTTGGTAACAGTCGGCGGGGCATCGTCGCGTCAGCGTGTTGAGCCAGACATGATCGTGAGACAGTTTCTCTTTTGGTTGCGTAGTGCCCCCGCCGGCGAACGGGCCGAAGCAACCTCCGCGCTGGCCAGAGCCTATCTTTACTCCGATCTGTCGGACGACGATCTCGCCGCTGCCGAAGGCGCGATGACGATGTTGCTCGACGATCCGTCGCCGCTGGTGCGCGGTGCGCTGGCGGACGCGCTCGCAGCGAGCCTCTACGCGCCGGCGTCGGTGATCTACGCGCTCGCCGCCGACCAGCCGGAAATTTCCGCGACCGTGCTGGAGCGATCGCCGCTTCTGCTCGATGCCGATCTTGTCGATGCCGTTGCGACGCAAGGCACGACCGCGCAATGCGCGATCGCGCGCCGCGCCGAAGTGCCGCGATCGGTGGCCGCCGCCATCGCCGAAGTCGGTTCGGCGGAAGCCTGCCTCGAGCTTCTGGAAAATCCGGGCACCGACATCGCGCAATTCTCGATCGATCGCATCGTTGAGCGTTTCGGTCATCTGGCGCCGATCCGCGAGGCCTTGCTGGCAGGCGAGGGGCTATCGGCGGCGACCCGGCAGGCGCTGGTCGCCAAGCTGTCGGAGACGCTCGCCGAATTCGTGGTCGCGCGCGACTGGCTGAAGGAAGATCGTGCCCGCCGCATCGCCAAGGAAGCCTGCGAGAAGGCGACCGTCGCGCTCGCCGCCGGCACCCCCGACGAGGAAGTGCGCCCGCTGATCCGCCATCTGCGCGAGAGCGGCCAGCTCACCGCCGGCCTGATCCTGCGCGCGCTGCTGTCCGGCAACCTCACGATGTTCGAGGAATCCCTGGCCGATCTCTCCGGCATTGCGCTGTCGCGCGTATCGCGGCTGGTGAACGATCGCCACGGCAGCGGTTTCCGTGCGCTTTATGAAAAGGCCGGTCTGCCGGCGAGCGCCTATCCGGCGTTCCGCGAGGCGATCGCGACCATGCAGGAAGACGGCTATCTCGGCGATCCTTCCGGATCCGCGCGGCTCAAGCGCCGCATGATCGAGCGCGTGCTGATGCGCTGCGAGAACCACGATCCGGATGAGATCGCGCCGCTGATCATGCTGCTGCGGCGGTTTGCGACCGAAGCCGCGCGCGAGGAGGCGCGGATGTTCTGCGACGATCTGGTCGGCGGACATCTTCCCGATTATGCCACGCGGATGATCGCCGCCTGAGAAGTGGTTGCGGCTAGCGGCGCGGCTTGCGCGGCAGCTTCGCGACATTCGCGGGTGGACGTTCGCTGCTCATGCGCAAGGCCGTCTTCAGATCGGTCGGCTTTCCATGCTTGCGCAGGAGGTCGCGGACCGCCTCGTCAATCAGTTCCTGCAGCGTGGTTGCGCGATCTTCGGCAAGTTCGTTCAGCGCACGCAGATCCTCGGCATGAAATCCGATGAGCTTGCGCGGCATCTACCGTTCGGTCCGCGGGTGATGCTGATGCAGGAAGACGGCAAGCTGCTCGCGCAGTGACTCGTCTTGCTCGCTGTGATGGCCGGCAAGGACCGCATCCTCGAACAGGCGTTGCTGGATATCCTGCGGCAGCTCGGCCCAGGCCATGATGACGGCCTGACCCAGCGCAAGGGCGTATCGTTGCTCACCATCGGTCTGCATAGGCGCTCCTGGGCATCCGCAAAAGAACGCGACATTCCACGGCGGGTTCCGGCCCTGCGACCGGAATTGATCGTTTTCTGAACGCCGGTGCGCCGTTCTGCGGACCCATGCTACCGATCCGTCGGTGTTTCAGAGGCCGTTATCGGGCACGACGGAAGGCGCAACCAGGCCGTCGAGGTACTCCGGCCGGTGGCGGTTTTCATGCACCAGGAATTCGTCCGAGACCTGGCGCAGCCGCTTGGTCAATGCACTGGCGACCTCGATGATGTCGGCCCGCCCGTATTCGCGCACGATGGCGCGCACCGCATCGACATGCTGGTCCACCAGAGCGATCGGAATGCGGCCGCGATCCGGCGAATGCTCGAGCATCCGGCACAGACTTTCGGCAACGCCCGCGGCGAGCGGAAAGCCGAAGGTGGCGGCGTCGCCCTTCACATCATGGGCGGCATGAAACAATTCGTCGAGGCTGCGCTGGCTCAAGCCATGCTCGTGCACGGCGCGCCGCGCGCTGTCGAGCCGGTCGCATTCGGCATTCATCCATTCGCCGAAGTCGCCCGACAATTGGTCGAGCGCGGCTTCGGCGCGCGCCACCGGATTGTCGCCCGCCAGAACCACCCGTCTCACCACGGCCTTTTCGAGTCGGTTGATGGGCGTGATGATCTCGTGATCGGCGAAGATCTCGATCTGCGGTGTGCCGTGCTTTCCTTGAGCCATGAGGGATCCTTCCGGCTTAGCCGGACTTCGCCTTTCCGAGTAGGGACTGCTGGTTGATGAAATCGGCGCGTCCGCCGCGCCGGCGCTCGGGTCCGTTGTAGGAGACACTGGCATTGCGCCGCCGGTCCGGGCCGAAATAGGTCTTGGTGCGGACAAACGGGCGCGGATTGAGCACGATGCTGGCGATGCGTTCGTATAGCGCCCGGGCCGACAGCGGCTTTGCGAGAAACTCGGTGACGCCGGCATCGCGTGCCGCGGTGACGCGCCGCTTCTCGGAATGTCCCGTCAGCATGATGATTGGGACGAAGGGATTGGGGTTGGCGCCCGGCTGGCGGATCATTTGGGTGAGTTCGAGACCATCGAAGATCGGCATCGCCCAGTCGGTGATGACGACATCGGGAACATACTGGGTGAAGGCTTCGAGCCCGCCGGCGCCGTCTTCGGCCTCGGTCACCTCGCGCGCGCCGAAACCGTTCAGCAGCGTTCGCACGATGCGGCGCATGTGGGCGTTATCATCGACCACCAGGAAGCGCAAACGGTTAAAATCAATACGCGACATAAGCCAATCTGCGACGATCACCGTAACGGAGTAACGTTATGGCGCGCGCGGCGTTAACGCGGGGTTTAGAATTTTGGCGGGAAACGGGCGTTAATAGCCGAATTGCTCGCGCAGGATCCGCTCGTCGAGGCTGTGGCCGGGATCGAACAGCATGTGCATCGAGATCGCGTGGTCCATCGTAATGATGACCTGCGTCACGTCGCGCACCTCGGAATGATCGGCGACGGCCGCCACCGGCCGCTTGTCCGGATCGATCACTTCGATGGTGACACACGCCGTATCCGGCAGCAGCGCGCCATGCCAGCGGCGCGGGCGGAACGGGCTGATCGGCGTGAGCGCCAGAAGCGGCGCCCGGATCGGGATGATCGGGCCCTGCGCCGAAAGATTATACGCAGTCGATCCTGCCGGCGTCGCCACCATCACGCCGTCGGCCATAAGTTCGGGCAGGCGCTCCTTGCCGTCGATCAGAAGCCGCAGGCGTGCCGCCTGGTAGGTCTGCCGGAACGCCGAAACCTCGTTGATCGCGTAATGCTCGTGAGACGCGCCGGAGCGGTCCTTGGCCCGCATGACCAGCGGGTGGATCACGGTGGGCTCCGCCGCCGCGAGCCGCTCCTGCAGATCGGCTTCGTTGAATTCGTTCATCAGGAAGCCGACCGTGCCGCGATGCATGCCATAGACCGGCTTGTTGCCTGGCATCAGCGCGCGCAGCGTCTGCAGCATCAGCCCGTCGCCGCCGAGCGCGACCACGACATCAGCAGATTCCGGCTCGCAGTCGCCATAGCGGGCCACGAGCCTCGCGCGCGCCTCCGCGGCCTCCGAACTCTGGCTCGCCACAAAGGCGATTTTGTCGTATCGGCGACTCATCGACCAGGCTCACTCCCTGCGCGGCACTTGCTAAAACGGCCGCGCCCGGTGCTGCCCCCCATCAATGAGGACATTATGGAACGCGTTGTGCTCGTCTATACGACTTATCCTTCGCTTGTCGAGGCGGAGAAGGCGGGACGCATGGTGGTCGAGCAGCGCCTTGCGGCCTGCGTCAACATCCTTCCCGGCATGGTTTCGCATTACTGGTGGGAGGGGCGGGTCCAGCGGGGCGAAGAGGCGGTGATGATCATCAAGACGCGCGCATCCTTCGCCGACCGGGTGCGCAAGGCAATCAAGGCCGATCATCCTTACGCAACGCCGGCCATCATGGTGCTGCCGGTCGAGTCGGTGGAAGACACCTATCTGCGCTGGATCATGGCCGAGACCGACCGCACCGCGATGGTCGGGCAGGGCGGCTAGCCGATCAGCCGAACGC
>JAEWHY010000014.1 GCA_023387555.1 Pseudomonadota bacterium | reverse complement strand
GGCGTCATCAAGTCTTTGCTGGCGCTCAAGCACGGCATTCTGCCGCGATCGCTGCATTTCACCTCGCCCAATCCGAGAATTGACTTCAAGGGCCTTGGGCTTCGCCCCACCCACGAGCCGATTCTGCTGCCGAAAGCCGCAGAGCAATATGCCGGCGTTAATTCGTTCGGCTTCGGCGGCACCAATGCCCATGTGGTGCTCGGTGCCGGCCGCCCGGCCTCGGGGGAGCCGATCGACGAAGCCAGATACTTCTTCATCTCGGCCAAGACGCAGCCCGCGCTGCATGAATTGGCGAAGGACTATCGCGAGCGGGTCTCCGACCTGTCGGAACCGGACATTCGCCGGGTCGCCTGCGTTGCCGCGCATCGCCGGGACCAACTCGAACATCGGCTGATGCTGCCGCTCGATAACCTGCAGGAGTTCGTCGAGAGCCTCGACGCCTATATCAATCAGGAGGACGCCAAGCGCTTCGCGGCCGGCGAGGCCCTGGCACAGGATATGCCGATCGCCTTTGTCTATTCCGGCAACGGGGGGCAATGGGCGGGGATGGGTGTCACCGCGCTCCGCCACAACGCCGCGTTCCGCGCGCGCTTCGAGGAGATCGATCGGCAATTCAAGGGGCTGGCCGGCTGGTCGCTGCGGGAGATGCTCGAGAGCGACGAGATCACGACGGCGATCGAACATACCAATGTCGCGCAGCCGCTGATTTTCGCAATACAGGTTGCCGCGACGCACGCGCTGAAGCAGGCAGGCATCGTACCGAGCGTTGTGCTCGGCCACAGCGTTGGCGAGGTGGCCGCGGCCTATGCCGCGGGCGCGCTCGATCTCAACACCGCGATCAAGGTCATCTACTTCCGCAGCAAGCATCAGGAAACGTCCCGCGACGCCGGGCGGATGGCGGCGTTGTCGGCATCGCCCGAACAGGCGGAGCGGCTTCTGGAAGGGGCCGAGGGCGTCGAGATTGCGGCGTTCAACAGCTCGCGTTCAGTGACGATCGCCGGCACGACGGAGGGCCTGGAACGGGTTCGCGAGCGCGCCCGTGCCGAGGCTATCGCGATGCTGGATATCGGATTGAGTTATCCGTTCCACACTGCCGCGATGGGCGACATCAAGGCGGCGCTACACGCGGACCTGAAGGATACGAAATCGACCGACGGGCAAATCCCGTTCATCTCCACGGTTACCGGCCGCGCCCTTCCGGGCAGCCGCCTGAACGCGAATTACTGGTGGCAGAACGTCCGGGAGCCGGTGCGGTTCAGTGCGGCTGTCGAGGAGGCCGCTCGGGAAGGTGCGCGTTGCTTCGTCGAAGTCGGCCCGCGCGGCGTGCTGTTCAAGCATGTCATCGATGTCCTGAAGGATTATCCGACCCCGACGCATGCCTGCGCGACGCTCGATCGCGACGATTCCGAACGCGATCCGTTCCCGCAGATTCTCAGCAAGATCCTGGTCGCCGGCGGAAAGGTCGAGTTAGACCGCATTTTCGGACGCGATCCGGGCCCGGTGATCCCGCTGCCGCATTATCGATGGCAGCGGCAACTTTACCGGTTTGGAGCCACGGTCGAGGCGCGTGGTACCTACGAAGCGGGCCGGTCGCGGTACGGCGGGGCGCGCTACTCGATGCACGACGTCGAATGGCATTCCCATATCGACGCCGCGGTCATGCCGGAACTGCGCGACCATCGGGTTGGCGAGCAGACCATTTTCCCCGGAACCGGCTTTATCGATATCGCGCTCAGCGTGGCACGCGAGTGGCTCAAGTCTGACTGCGTGACCTTGACCGATTTCGAAATTCTGAAGCCGCTCGATCTGTCAGCGGATGAAACGCGTCATGTCATGACGCGCATCTCGCCTGCGGCTTCGACCTTCGAGATCCTGAGCCGGCAGCGCCTCGCTGAAGGCGAGTGGCTCCTGAACGCGCGCGGCAAGATCGTGCACGGCACGATGCCGTCGGACGAGGACCGGCCTGTCGATGTCATGACCGAGGAGGCTGAGTCGATCGGGGCTGCCGAGATCTACCGACTGAGCGAGAAATATTCGCTGCATTACGGACCGGCCTTCCGGCAGGTGTCCGAGGTCCGGCGGGATGAGGATCGGCTTTGTGTCGAACTCGACAACCGTGCGGCTATTCCCGATACTTCGCTGGACCCGGCTGCGCTCGATTGCTGCGCGCATTCGATTTTTCCGCTGTTTGCCGAACTGAAGGCGGAGGAGCGGGGCGTCACCTATATTCCGGTCCGGATGGACGAGATCACGCTGGTGCGGCCGGGCACGCAGATCAAGCGCGCGGATGTCGAGATCGTCTCCAAGAACGAACGCTCCATCGTCGCGAATTACCGGCTTTCCGGCTCGAGCGGAGAACTCATCGCGTTCGTGAAAGGCGTGCGCGGGCAGGCAATCCCGGTCCGCCGGCCGGTGGTTCTTGAAGCGAACGCGGTCATCGAGGCTTCGCAACTGATCGATGGAGCCGCGCTCGGCCATAGCGGTGTCGGTTTTGTCAGCCGTTCGCGACAACTGGATAGTTCCGATGCGGGCATGCCGGATGCGGATCTGATTGTCGACAGTTGGGCTCTTGCCGCGGTGACGGAATTGTTCGGCGCGTTGGCGCAGGATGGCGCCATCACGCCCGCCGATCTCGTCAACGAGGGGCGTTGGCCGCAGCAATTGAGCGAACTCCTCGCGACGCTGCTCGAGCGGATGGGTTCTGTCGGGCTCGCCCGCAATGACGGCGACCGATGGGAACTGATCGAGGATTCATCTCTTCCTTCGGCTGCGGCGATGCTTCGCGTGCTTTGCGACGAACACGCCGACCGCGCCGCCGATATCCTGATCGCAGGCGAGATCACCGCCTGGCTCGAGACGGTGAAAGCCGAGCGCAGGATCCGCGAAGGCGCTGCGATCTCCACGGCCAGCGTCGATTTCCTCAATACCATCGGCACAGCCGCCCGGCTTCGCACCGACCTGATCGTCGCAATCCTGCGCAATAACGTTCCCTGGCCGCGCGATCGCGCGTTGCGCGTCCTGCATCTTGGCTATCACGCCGGCACGCCGGAACTTGCAGCCGCGCTGCAGCGGCATCAGGCCGTTCAGACGATCCTCGAGCCGGACAGCGGGCGTTGCGACGAAGCGATGCTTCAAGGGATTACGGGGATCAATATCATCACGGCTGTTCCGGAGGCCGAATTTGATCTGATCCTGTCGGTCGACGGCCTGTCGCGGCACAGCGACTTTGCGGCTCTGCATGCCGTGCTGGCGCCGGGCGGTACGCTGCTTGCGATCGAGGCGCAGCCCAGCCTTTATGAAGATGTCGTGGTCGGCCTGTCGTCGCCCGCGAACTGGCGGCTGCGCCGCTCCGGTCAGCAATGGACGGACGTTCTGGAAGCCGCCGGCTTTGGCGTCATCCGTGCGACGCTGCAGGGCGGCTCGCAGATGATCTCGGCGGGGTCGAGCAAGGCGCATGTGGCGCCGGCGCCGGTCAAGGCGCGGTACCGGATTGCGGGTAACTCCTTCGATCCGGATCTTGCCGATCGCATCAGACATGCGCTGGCGCCGCACAAGGCCGACGACGCGGAAAAGACCGTCTATGTCTGGCTGATGCCGAGGGTCGATCAACTCGCGCAGGTCGACGATCTGGCTGATGCCTGCATGGGTCTGAAAGCCTTTGCCGAAGCGCAGGGCGGACGCGATGCATCGATCTGGGTGGTGTTCAGTGGCGGGCAGGAGCAGCCGTTCAATCGCGCGCTCTGGGCCTTCACGCGGGTGCTTGCCAACGAGAATGCCAATCTGAAGATCCGGCGGACGTCGCTGTCGCAAAATCCTTCGCCCGAGGATTTCCAGTTGCTGGCACGCGTCATTGCCTCCGAGAGCCCCGAAATCGACCTCGAGGTCGATCAGGGCATCGTGCGAGGGACGCGGGTTCACGCGCTGCCATCGCGGCCGGAGGGCCCGGTCTCCGATGTCGCACGGCTCCAGCG
>JAEWHY010000547.1 GCA_023387555.1 Pseudomonadota bacterium | reverse complement strand
GCCCCAAGGAGCGTGGCAGTGTGTTCTCGATCTACATGGTCGGTTGCTTCACGGCGCTGGCGCTCGGCCAGCTGCTGATCGGCTGGGCCTCGATCGAGGGCGCTGCTCCCTTCAACATGGTGATCGTGCTGTTCGCGGTCGCTCTCGTGCTGGTGACGATGACGCGCGCCGAGGCGCCGCAGATCATGCCTACGAAGTTTCTGCCGTTTGGCGTGTTGCTGCGTGAGGCGCCGGTTGCGGTCGCGGGCGCGTCGCTCAGCGGTCTCATCACTGGCGCCTTCTACGCCCTCGTTCCAGCCTGGATGCAGGACGCGGAGATCGACCCGCAGGCGATTGGGCTTTTCATGCTGACAGCGGTGCTGGGCGGCCTCGCCTTCCAGGTGCCGATCGGCCGGCTCTCGGATCGATTCGACCGGCGCGTCGTGATCGCAGCGCTCGCCGCCGCTCTGATCGCCACCGCCATCGGGATTCTCCGGCTTCCGCACACGCTGGTAGCAATTCTGCCGGCCGCAGCCGTGCTGGGCGGGCTGATCTCGACGATCTATCCGGTCAGCGTGGCGCATGCCCATGACCGCATGCCCGAGGACAGGGTCATCGCGGTGAGCGGGCGGCTGATTCTCGCGAGCGGCATGGGCTCGGTATTCGGCCCGCTGATCGGGGCCAACCTGATCGGCTGGTACAGCATCGACGGCGTTTTCTACATGATGGCCACGGCAGCGCTTCTGCTATTCGTCGTCACCGTCGGCCGGATCCTGATCGTCGCCCCGGCCGAGCGGCAGGAACGCACCTTCGAGATTCTGGCGCCGCAGGCTGCGCCGCTCGCACACGAGGCCGCCGGACCCGTCGAGACAAAGCCCTAGAGCAGGTTGACGCCCCCCTCGACCGGGCGATAGGCATGGCCCGCAACTTCATCCTCCCCCTCCGCCCTGAAAGGAGACCGGCGCCGATGCGTGCGCTCGCCCTGATCGCCGACCGCAAGCTCGACCTTGTCGATCTCCCTGCCCCGCCGCCGCCCGGCCCGGGAGAGGTGCAGATTCGCGTCAAGGCGGTTGGACTGAACCATCTCGACCTGTGGGGCTATCGCGGCATGGCCTTCGCCAAGCGCGCTTTCCCGGTCGTGGTCGGCGTCGAGGCCGCCGGCGAGGTGGTCTCGACCGGCGACGGCGTGACGAAATTCAAGGCCGGCGATCCGGTCGTGATGTACGGCGCGCTCACCTGCGGCAAGTGCAAGGCTTGCGTCGAGGGACGCGACAATCTGTGCGAGAATGTCGGCGGCGTGATGGGCTTCCATGTCGACGGGTTCGCGCGCGAACTCCTCAACATGCCGGAACGACTGGTCATCCCGGTGCCGGACGGCGTGTCGATGCGCGACGCGGCCTGCGCGCCGGTCGCATTCTCCACCGTCCAGCACATGCTGTTCGACAATGCCAAGCTTCAGCCGGGCGAGACCGTGCTCGTGCACGCGGCCGGTTCGGGCATCGGCTCGACCGCGATCCTGATGGCGAAGGCGATCGGCTGCACCGTGATCACGACTGCCGGCGACGACGCCAAGCTGGAAAAGGCCAAGGCGCTCGGCGCCGATCACGGCATCAACTATCGCAAGGACCGGTTCGAGACCATCACGCGCAAGCTGACCAACAAGAAGGGCGTCGATGTCGTGTTCGAGCATGTCGGCGGCGAAGGCTTCAACGGCTCGCTGCTGGTGCTCAAGCGGGGTGGCCGCCTTGTCACCTGCGGTTCGACCGCGGGGCCGACGGTGCAGATGAACCTGATGCAGCTGTTCCAGCAGCAATACAAGATTTTCGGCTCGTTCGGCGCGACGATGAAGAACATCAGCGAGAGCCTCGACAAGATGGCCGGCGGCATGAAGCCCGTGATCGACATGGAAGTGCCGCTCGAGCAATTCGAGCGCGGACTGGAACGGCTCGAGACCCGGCAGGTCTTCGGCAAGGTCATCGTTACGCTCTGATGCGCATCCGCGTTCCGAACGCTGTCCGTGACGCCGTTGTCGGCAACGCCGCGGTCGGCCTGATCCGGATGGTGCGCTGGACCAACCCGCACCGGATGTCCGACATCGCGGCGAAGGTCATGCGCAAGGTCGGGCCGAAGCTGCGCGAGCACAGGATCGGCCGCGCCAACCTGCGCATGGCCTTCCCGGAAAAGTCCGACGCGGAAATCGAGGAGATTCTGCTCGGGGTCTGGGACAATCTCGGACGGTTGGGGATCGAGTTCGCCCATCTCGATCGGATCTGGGATCATGACCCGGACAATCGCGGCGCCAGCCACATCGATTTCGACCCGGCCTCCGAGGAGCGCTTCATCCGGCTCCGCGACGACGGCAAGCCGGCGCTGGTCTTCGCCGCGCATCTGGCCAACTGGGAGATGCCGGCCCTCCCCGGCCCCGCGCATAACCTACCGAGCGCCGCGGTCTATCGCGCGCCGAATATCGGCAAGGTCGCCGACATGGTGATGGCGACGCGCGGGGTGAATATGGGCCGGCTGATCAAGACCGGCATGGACGGCGCACTGAAGGCCGGCGAGGCCCTGCAGGAGGGCCTGCATGTCGGAATGCTGGTCGACCAGTATTACGTGCGCGGCGTGCCGGTGACGTTCTTTGGGCGGCAGACCAACGCCAACCCGCTGATCGCGCGGCTCGCGCGGCAGGTCGAATGCCCGATCCATGGCGTGCGGGTGGTCAGAAAGCCGAACCGCCGGTTCTTCATCGAACTGACGCCGGAAGTCCCGCCGGTGCGTGACGCCGACGGCCGGATCGACGTGCAGGGCACGATGCAGCGGATCACGACGATCGTCGAAGGCTGGATCCGCGAGCATCCGGAGCAATGGCTCTGGCTGCACCGAAGGTGGCGGTGAGGCTCGCTTTTCACCCTCCCCTGCAGGGGGAGGGTGAGGGAATCACTTCCCCGTCTTCACCTTCGTCCAGAGCCGGTTGACGAGCCGCTGGGTCTTGGCGTCGCGCGCCGTGACCGTGTACAGCCGCTTCATCGTGTCATCGTCCGGATAGACGGTGCTGTCGTTCACGATCGCCGGATCGACCAGCTTCTGGCTGGCCAGATTGCCGTTGGGGAAAGACACGAGATTGGTGTTCTTCGCGGCCACCTCGGGCCGGAGCATGTAATTGATGAATTCATGCGCCTCCGCGACGTTTCGCGCATCCTTGGGGATGGCGAAATTGTCGAAGAACATCTGCGCGCCGGTCTTCGGGATCGCATAGCCGACTTCGACATCGCCCTTGGCTTCCGCGGCACGCTTCTGCGCCTGCTTGATGTCGCCCGACCAGCCAACCACGAGGCAGATTTCGCCGCTTGCAAGCGCGGTCAGATATTCGGAGGAATGAAACTTGCGCACCGAGGGGCGGACCTTGGCGATCAGTTCGGCCGCCTTTTCGAGATCGCCAGGCGCGGTCGAATTCGGATTGAGTCCGAGATAATGCAGCGCCGCCGGCATGATGTCGTCGGCGGAATCCAGCATCATGACGCCGCAATTCTTGAACTTGGCGAGGTTCTCCGGCTTGAAGACGATGTCCCAGGAGTCCGGCAGGTTGCCGCCCAGTATTTCCTTCGCCTTCTTCACATTGTAGCCGATGCCGGTGGTGCCCCACATGTAATTGACGGCGTGCGCGTTGCCCGGATCGTAGGTCGCAAGCCGCTCGGCGATCGTCGGCCAGGCATTCCCGAGGTTCGGCAGCTTGGCCTTGTCGAGCTTCTGGAACAGGCCCGCCTTGATCTGCCGCTCGAGGAAATATGCGGTCGGCACGACCACGTCATAGCCGGACTTGCCGGCCAGCAGCTTGGCCTCCAGCGTATCGTTGGAATCGAATGTATCGTAACGCAGCTTGATGCCGGTCTCCTTGGTGAAGTCCTGCAGCACCTGCGGATCGACATAGTCCGACCAGTTGTAAACGTTGAGCACCCGCTCCTTCTGCGCGGTCGCGGGCACAATGGACAAACACGCAACAATGGCAGCGAGCGCCGCTACGGCGCGGACATGCGAAAATGCGGTCATGATTGCCCTATCCGGTTTTGGTCGGCAGTCCTGCCTGCTTCCAGGCCAGGATCCCGCCTTCGAGGTGGGAATCGTGCGGCAGGCCGGCCTCCTGCGCAGCGAGCGAGGCGGTGACGGAACGGCGCCCGGACCGGCAGGCAAACACCACCTGCTTGAAGCCGGGATCCGGAATCTGGGAGACATCGAAGGTCGACAGCGGCACCACCACGGCGTCGGGATAAGCCTCGGCCGCCACCTCGTTCGGTTCGCGCACGTCGACCAGCAGGATGCGGCCCTCGGCAATCCCGCGCGCCACGTCTTCCGGCTTCAGATCGTGCACCACCGGCGGCTTTCGGCTGAACCAGCCCATGGATCGGCCTCTCTCGTTTGACGGCAGAGAGGAACCACCGTCCGTCCCTGCCGTCAACCGCCGAAAAGCCGCGACCTCAGATCCTCGCCAAGAGAGCCGCTCAGACCGTCACCTGGGTTCCAACCTCCACCACGCGCCCGGTCGGAATCTGGAAATAGTCGGTCGCGTCGCTGGCGCTCCTGGCGAGGCCGATGAACAGGCGGTCCTGCCAGAGCGGCAGACTGGATTTCGCGGCCGGCCGTAGCGTCCGTCGCGACAGGAAGAAGGACGTCGCCATGATGTCGAAGGTCCAGCCGAGCTTGCGCGCGATGGCCAGCGCCTTTGGCACGTTCGGACGCTCCATGAAGCCGAACCGCAGGATCACCCGCCGGAAGCTCTCCCCGATCGGCTCGATCCGGACCCGCTCGCTTTCGTCGACGCGCGGCGTGTGGGCATATTCGACGGTGAGGATCACATTGTGCTCGTGCAGCGCCTTGTAGTGCTTCAGGCTGTGCAGGAGCGCGGTCGGCGCACTGTCCGGATCACCGGTGAGGAAGACGGCGGTGCCGGGAACCCGCACCGGCGGCTTTCGCTCGAGCGACGCCACGAGATCGCGCAAGGGTATTTCAAGCTTGCGCTTCTTTTGTAGCAATTCGCGGCTGCCGCGGCGCCACGTGTACATCAGCACCATCACGGAGCCGGCCAGCACCAGCGGCACCCAGCCCCCCTCCGCGATCTTGAGAAGATTGCCGGCCAGAAACACGAGGTCGATGACGAGAAACGGCAGAATGACGGCAGTGGCCGCCACGAGGCCCCATCTCCAGACCTTCCAGACCACAACAAAAGCCATCAGCGCAGTCATCACCATGGTTCCGGTCACCGCGATGCCGTAAGCCGAAGCCAGCGCGCTGGACGAGCGGAAGAACAGGACCAGCATCAAGACGCCGATCAGCAGCAGGAGGTTGACGCGCGGCAGATAGATCTGCCCGAACTGCGATGCCGAGGTATGGCGGATTTCGAACCGCGGCAGCAGCCCGAGCTGGATCGCCTGGCTGGTGATCGAATAGGCGCCGGTGATGACCGCCTGGCTTGCGATCACGGTCGCGGCGGTGGCCAGCACGACCATCGGCAGGATCGCCCACTCGGGAAAGAGCAGAAAGAACGGATTCTCGATCGCTTTCGGATTGCCGAGCACGAGCGCACCCTGCCCGAGATAGTTGATTGTGAGCGCCGGCAGCACCACCGTCAGCCACGCCGCGCGGATCGGCCGCTTGCCGAAATGACCGAGGTCGGCATAGAGCGCTTCGGCGCCGGTCACGACCAGGAATACGGCGCCAAGCGTCAGCAAGCCAATCATGCCATGGCTCGTGAGGAAGCTCACGCCATAGACAGGATTGAATGCGCGCAGCACGGACGGGTTATCGCCGATATGGTACAGCCCCGCCGCCGCCAGCGCGACGAACCACACCAGCGTGATCGGTCCGAAGAAACGCGCAACGCGCTCGGTGCCATGCGATTGCACCGAGAACAGCGCGAAAAGAATGAGGACGGCGAGCGGGACCACATACGGATCGAACGCAGGCGTTACGACCTTCAGGCCCTCGACCGCGGACAGCACCGAGAGCGCCGGCGTGATCAGCGCATCGCCGTAGAACAACGCGGCACTCACGGTGCCGAACAGGACGATCGTGCCGCTGGCGCGCGGAAGGGCGTGCTGCGCCAGTGCCATCAATGCGAGCGTCCCGCCTTCGCCGTTATGGTCGGCGCGCAGAAGAATGATGACGTATTTGACGGTGACGACCAGAAGCAGCGCCCAGATGATCAGCGACAGAATGCCGAGCACCGCGACCTCGGTCGCCGGATGGTTCGCGCCAACGGCGGCGGTGATGGATTCACGAAACGCGTAGAGCGGGCTGGTACCGATATCGCCGTAGACGACGCCGATGCTGCCAAGAGTGAGCGCAAAGAACCCCGCACCCGGCTTGCTGTCCGAACGCGGGCTGCCGCCGGACTCGCCGACGGCGGCTGCTGAAACCATGGCTGATACTCCTTGAAAGGCGCCGCGGTTCGCGGGCGCGGCGTACATACGCCCGGATCCCGGATGCTGTCTTTCCGCGCTGCGCGGCAAATCGGATCGTCAGCCATGCGCGCAGCGCCGGACTTTCAACACAACGCTTTGGCTACCGCTCTGATCCGCAACAGGAATTCAGGCAAGGCGTCACGGCTGCGTGAACGTCACTGTCGCAAGAAATCGGACGCACGCGACGCACAGCGCCGCGCACGTCCGGCTTTCAGCGCGGGCTAATTCGCGAGTGGATCGGGCCTGACCTGGATCTGCACCGCCATCGGCCGCGCACCCTTGCCGCGTTCGTTCAGCCAGGGCGTCCGGTCGCCGCTCGAACTCCAGAGGCCGCGACCTTTCCATCCCGCCTGCGGATCGTCGATACGCGCGTCGAGGCCCTTGGCGTAGAATCCCATCGGATACGGCACCCGCATCAGGATCATCTTGCCGTCCTTCAGCGCGACGAAACCATCCTGCAGATTGGCCGTCGAGATCGGCACGTCTTCGCCGAGCCCGACTGCGTTGTGTTGATCGACCCAGGTGTAATAGCTCGCCTCGGCGCTGTCCTTTTCGAAGCCCTCGAAACCCGGCCCCGGATAGCGGTGCAGCGAGAAGCCTTCCGGACAATGATCGCCGGTGGCGGTCGGTCCATTGAGCGGCCCCTTGCACTTGCGACGGTCGAACGCGATCAGGTGACCGTTCGAACCGGAGCCATAGAGAACGCCGTCTTTTCCGATATCGCCGCCGCGCAGGCCGATGGCTTCCTTCGGCACGGCATAGAATTCGCTGAGTCTGGTCTTCGGATCGAAGCGCAGGAAGCCGGCACGGCCGCCGAACACGCCGGAGGTGTACCAGATCGATCCGTCCGTCGGATGCGGCATCACCGCATATCCGCCCGAACCCGGATTGAAGCGCATGTCCTTGCCTGCCTCGGGCTTGCCCGGCTCGGTCCATTCGTCGAGCTTGCCGTTGCCGTTGCTGTCGAGGACGTAGGGAAACCAGCCCTGCGCCTTCTGCGCGTCGCCGGTCTCATCCCAGATTTTCGTGTTGACCCAGCCCGCGACCTGACCGGTGCCGGAAAACCAGAGCGTGTTGTCGGCGTCGTAGCCGAATTGCGGATGATGCGTGCCGAAGCAGGTGTCGATGAATGAGTATTTCATCGTCTTCGGATCGAGCATCGCGACCTGGCGCGCACTCTGGTTCAGCGGAAACACCGTTGCGGAGGGATGATCCGAGCCCTGCTTGCAGAAATCCGGATTGGCCATGCCGCGCACGCTTGCCGCGAGCCAGAGGCGGGCCTTGTCGTCGAACATGGCGTTGTGATTGTTGGCGCGCGTGTCCCACAGCACATCATCGCCCCAATAGGCCGACGGCGTTGTCGGCGCGATCGCGCCGGCATGCCCCGGCCCGAGCGAGACCGGCATGTTCGGATCCGCGACCGGCATCTTGAAGTAGGTCACCGTGTGGGTCTTCGGATCGAGGATCGGCATCATGTCGGTGGAATATTCCGGCGAGCCATACAGCTTGCCGTAAGGATTCACCGTCGGCTTGCGCCGGTCCGACGAAATCAGATCGTGGAGATATTTGTTCGGTTGCGACCAGTCCCACGTCGTCACAACGAGGTTGCGTTCCTCGCCCTGCGGCCGCTGCGGCTTGTTCTTCGGCAGTTCGCCCTTCGCGACACGGTCGGTCCAGTCGCCGAAATACTTGTAGGGCACGCCGCCCAGTTGGCCGGCGATCCGGTTGGTCATCGACTCGCCCGACTGGCCGGCCGCGATCCGGCGCATCCACGCCTCTTCGCCGGTCTCGAAGCTTCCGAATTGCGCCGGGATCGTGCGCGTGGCTTCATTGCCGAGCTGGTGGCAACCGACGCAATCCACATTATTCATGCGCTGTCGCCAGATATCCTGCGTGATGTCTTTCGGGATATCCGTCGAGCCGCCGAAGTCCTTCGCCGGCGGGATTTTCATCATCGTGTACCAGTAGATCGCCGGGTAATAATGCGCCGCGGCCCGCTCGTCCGGAGCCGGGATCGCGATGTGGTTCAGCACCTGCCCGGGCTTCGCACGCATCCGCGGCGAGTCCACAAGTCCGTAGCCGCGCACCCACACCTGATAATTGGCGACCGGAAGGTCGGGGATGACGTAACGGCCCTGATCGTCGGTCACGACGCTTTTCGTGAAGCGGGTCGGCAGATCGGTGGTTTCGGCTATGACCCAGACGCCCGCTTCCGGTCCGTTCGGCCCGGTGACGACGCCGCCGATATCATCGGCGTCGATCGCGACAGATTGCTGCTGTGCAACCGATCGGGTTGAAACACTCGCTTCGGCGGCGACGAAAAGGACGGCGGCAATTCCGGACAGGAGAACGTGACGCGGGATCATCGGCGGGTTCCTCCACGGCGGCGCTTATTCGATTATAAACAACCGAATTCGCACCAAAGTCGTGGCGCCGGAAAAAATTCGGAGCCGGAGCCTGCCCGGCGACGGGCTACACCGTCACCTGGGTTCCAATTTCCACGACCCGACCCGTCGGGATCTGGAAAAAGTCGGTGGCGTCGCTGGCGCTGCGTGCGAGACCGATGAAAAGCCGGTCC
>JAEWHY010000494.1 GCA_023387555.1 Pseudomonadota bacterium | reverse complement strand
TACCAGAACCACGCGCCGATGGAGCCGATGAACGCCACGGCGCTCTACACGGCGGACAAATGCGAGGTCTGGGTGCCGACCCAGGACGGCGAATCGTCCTTCGCCGCTGTGATGGCCTCGTCCGGACTGCCGGCGGACAAATGCGAAGTTCACCGGATCAGCGTGATCGGCGGCGGCTTCGGCCGGCGCAGCGGCCTGCACCAGGATTACGTCCACCAGGTCGTCAAGCTCGCCAAGCAGATCCCCGGCACGCCGGTGAAGATGCTCTGGTCGCGCGAAGAGGACATGGCGCAGGGACGCTATCACCCGATCATGCAATGCAAGCTGGTCGGCGGGCTCGACAAGGACAACAATCTGACCGCCCTCCACATGCGGCTGTCCGGCCAATCGATCTTCGCTGCCGTCCTCCCGCAGATGGTCGAGAAGGACAAGGGCCGCGACGCGCTGGTGTTCCAGGGCGTATCGGAAGCGGGGCTGCTCGGTGGCGAGTTCAATCTGGGCTACACGATCCCGAACCTGCTGATCGACCACGCCATGCACAATCCGCATGTCCCACCCGGAGTATGGCGCGGGGTCAACATCAACCAGAACTGCATCTTCATGGAATGCTTCATTGACGAACTGGCCCACGCGGCCGGCGTCGATCCGCTGGCGTTCCGCCGCAAGCTCATGGACAAGTATCCAAAGAACCTGGCTGTCCTGAACGCCGTGGCCGATGGCATCGGCTGGGACAAGCCGGCGCCCAAGGGTATCTTCCGCGGGCTTTCGCACATGAAGTCGTTCGGGGCCTATGTGGCCGCGGCAGCGGAAATCTCGGTCACTGACGGCAACAAGATCAAGGTCCATCGTATCGTCGCGGCCACCGATCCGATCCACGCGGTGAACCCCGCGCAGATCGACCGGCAGATCGCCGGATCCTTCGTCTACGGTCTGTCCGCCCTTTTCCTGCAGGAATGCACGCTGAAGGACGGCCGCATCGTCGAAACGAACTTCGACACCTACGATTCGATGCGGATCGCCAACATGCCGAAGGTCGAGTCGATCATCATGCCGAGCGGCGGCAACGAAGCCTGGGGTGGTGTCGGCGAGCCGACGATCTGCGTCGCCGCACCGGCGGTGCTGAACGCCTTCTTCAACGCGACGGGCAAGCGCATTCGCTCGGTCCCGTTGAAGAACCACGGCATCAGCTTCGCCTGATCGAAACCAAAGGCGGCGGCCCGTGCGGCCGCCGCTCCCTCCTCTCGGGATCGTCTGCATGCAGATCCTGCGACGTGTCGCAGGCCCAATGACGACGATTGGGCCGATCGCGCTATCCATGCTCGCCACCACGGCGGGCATGGTTGCGGCGCAGGAACCGCTGCGCCCCTACGCCGTGGAAGGCGACGCGGTGCCGGCCTCCCTGACCGGCGCACCGGGCGATCCGGAACGCGGGCGCCAGATCGTCGGCAACCGCCAGGTCGGGCTGTGCCTGCTGTGCCATTCGGGGCCTTATCCGCAAGAGCGGTTTCAGGGCACGATCGCGCCTGATCTTGACGGCGCCGGTGCGCGGTGGACGGAAGGTCAGCTGCGGTTGCGCATCATCGATGCGCAACGGCTCAATCCCGACACGATCATGCCGCCCTATTATCGTGTCGACGGACTCAGCCGAGTTGCCGTGTCCTTGCGCGGCAAGCCGGTGCTGACCGCCCAGCAGATCGAAGACGTGGTCGCCTTTCTGATGACATTGCGGGACTAGGCATGACACATCAATCAGCGAACATGCGAACGACGCGGCGCAAGGTCCTTGCTGGCGCCGTCGGCGCATTGGCAGCATCGGCGCTGCAGGTCACGGTGCGCCCGGCACATGCGACGCCCGAAGAGATGCAGGCCGCCATCGCCAAGGTGATCGGCGATGCGAAACTCAATCACGGCAAAGTCGCTCTCGACATCCCGCCGCTGGTGGAGAATGGCAACTCGCTGCCCTGCTCCGTCACCGTCGAAAGCCCGATGACGCCCACCGATTACTGCAAGGCGATCCACATCTTCAACGAGAAGAACCCGCAGCCCAATGTCATCAGCGCGCATCTCACCCCGCGTTCCGGGCGCGCATCCTTTGCAACGCGGATCCGGCTGTCGGACTCGCAGAATGTCGTCGCGATCGCCGAAATGTCCGATGGATCCTTCTGGTTGGAACAGGTCAACGTCATCGTCACCATCGGCGCCTGCCTGGAGGATGTCGCGATATGACGCGCGCGCTCATCAATGTACCCGCCAAGGCCAAGCGCGGCGAGGTCATCGGCATGAAGGTGCTGGTCTCGCACAACATGGAAACCGGCTATCGCTACACCACCTCCGGCGAGCGCATTCCGCGCGACATCGTTCACACCTTCGTCGCAAGCTATAACGGCGAGGAATTTTTCCGGGCCGAATTATATCCCGCGATATCGGCCAATCCGTTTCTATCCTTCCACACGATCGCGACCGAGAGCGGCACCTTCGAGTTCAGGTGGCTCGGCGATAACGGGCTTGCCGCGCGCGAAACGGCGAAGATCGTCGTTGAATGACGCTGCCGTCTTCAGGCCTTGCCGCGCTTCTGGCTGTTCCCGTGGCGGCGCTTTTCGCCACGCTGCTAGGCGCAACCGAGATTCCGCCGGGCGAGCGGCGCTCCAGCTACGACATGATGAGCGCCGACACCAAGGCGATGCAGGACGAGGATACGTCCAATCCCGGCATGCTGTTCGTGCTCGAAGGCCGGGACGTCTGGAACCGACCGGCCGGGAAAACCGGTCGCGCCTGTGCGGCGTGCCACCAGGATGCGTCCGAGACCATGAAGGGGGTCGCGGCGCGTTATCCCGCGTTCGACGAGAAGCGCAACGAGGCCGTCAATCTCGAGGGCCGCATCAACCTGTGCCGCAGCGAGCAGCAGGAAGCGTCGCCCCTGCCCCGCGAAAGCCGAGAACTGCTCGCGCTCACCGCCTACATCGCGCGGCAGTCGCGCGGGATGCCGATCGAAAGCAGCGACGACAGGCTGAAGCGTACGATCGAGCGGGGACGCGCGTTGTACACGGCGCGTCAGGGCCAGCTCAATCTCGCCTGCTCGCAATGCCATGACGACAATTGGGGACAAAAACTCGCCGGCATTCCGATCCCCCAGGGTCATCCCACCGGCTATCCGATCTACCGGCTCGAGTGGCAGACACTCGGCTCCCTGCAGCGCCGCCTGCGCAATTGCATGATCGGGATACGCGCGGAGCCCTATCTTTATGGCGCGCCGGAATATCTGGCGCTCGAAACCTATCTGATGTGGCGCGCTCGGGGCATGCCGATGGAGAGCCCGGCGGTACGGCCCTGACGCTGCGCGGACTTCGCTTCAAAGGCTCGGACGCTTCGTCAGCCCGGCGTCACGTCGCGGCGGCAGCCTCGGTCCGTTGCGCCGTGTCGCCGCCATCAGCCGGCGCGACCCTGATGCAGCGCGCGGCGTGACCCGCGGCCACCGGCCGGAGCGAGATTTCGCCATGCCCGCATTCCGGCAATGACCGGGAACAGCGCGGCTGGAAGGCGCAGCCATCGGGAACGGTATCGAGCCGCGGCGGCGAGCCTGGAATGGCCTCGAGCCGCTGGCCGCGATGGGCCCCATGCATGGTCGACGACAAAAGTCCCCGCGTATAGGGATGCGAGGGCTGCTTCACCACCTGGCGCAGCGAGCCGCTCTCCACGATCCGCCCGGCATACATCACCGAGATGCGATCGCTGATCTCGACTGCCACGCCGATGTCATGGGTGACGAAGATCACCGCCATACCAAGCTCGCGCTGCAATTCGCGAAGCAGCAGCAACACCTGGATCTGCACGGTGGCATCGAGCGCCGTGGTCGGCTCGTCGGCGAGCAGCACCTTCGGACGGCATGACAGCGCGAGCGCGATCATCGCCCGCTGGCGCATCCCGCCGGACATCTCATGCGGGTAATTGTCCAGCCGCCGCTTCGCGGACGGAATGCGCACCCGCTCCAGCATCTCCAGCGCGCGCTGACGTCCGGCGGCGTACGATACTCGCTCGTGCTTGACCACCGCCTCGGCGATCTGGTCGCCGATGGTATAAACTGGGTCGAGCGCCAGCATCGGCTCCTGAAAGATCATCGACACCACGCCGCCACGCAGGCTTTCCAGCGCCAGCGGATCGAGCGCCATCACATCCCTGCCCTCGACCTTGATGCTGCCCTTGATGTCGGTGCGCCGCGCCGGCAGCATGCGGAGCAGCGCCTTCAGGGTCACGCTCTTGCCCGAGCCAGACTCACCGAGCAGCCCCAGGACCTCGCCCTGTGCCAGCTTGATGTCCACGCCGTTCAGGGCATGCACGTTGCGCTCGCCCTTGAAGCGGACATGCAGGTCGGCGATGTCGACGATCGGATCGGATGGGGTCGTCATTGCGGCAGCTCCGGTGCCCGCAGATGAAAATCGGTGACCTCCTGGAACGCGCGTCCGGCCGCGACACACGTCTCGTCGCCGAACGGCCGGCCGATCAGTTGCATCCCGATCGGCAATCCGGTGGCGCTGCGTCCGGCCGGCACCACGAGGACCGGCAATCCAAGATAATTGACGGGGCGCATGAAGCGCATCACCGCGACCACGAGTTCCTCGGCATTCGGACCGCCGCCAACGTCTGTTTCGTCGATCCGCGGCGCTGCCGAGCGCGACGCCGGCGCGACGATAATGTCGACATCGCCGATGGCGTCGAGGTGAGCCTGGAGCGCAGGTCCCCGCCACCGCAGCGCTTCGAGATATTCGATCGCGCTATAGCCGAGCCCGTTTTCCAGCCGGTTTCGTACCTGCGGCGTATAGTCATCCGCCCGCGTGCGCAGCCACGGCGCATGCAGCGCGGTGGCTTCGACCGCCAGCACCACCAGCGCGGCGGCCGCGACCGCGGTCTGGTCCGGCAGAGCGACCTTGACGATCCGCGCCCCCAACTTTTCGAACTGCCGGATGGTCGCATCGAGCGCCGCGGCGACATCACCGTCGAGCCCGTCGACATAAAACGAGGCCGGAATACCGACGGTGAGGTCATTCGCATCACGCCGCGCCGCGGTATTGTCCCAGAGCGGTGACTTGTCGGTCACGGGATCGAGCGGATCGGGACCCGCGATCGCCGCGGCGATCAGCCCGCAATCCTCGGCGCTGCGCGCGAGCGGACCGACGGTGTCGAGGGTGAACGACAGCGGCATCGCATTGGCGCGGCTGACGCGGCCGCTCGTCGTCTTCAGCCCGCTGACCCCGCAGCAATGCGCCGGCATGCGGATCGAGCCGCCGGTATCGGAGCCGAGCGCGCCGTAGGTGAGCCGCGCGGCAACCGCCGCCCCCGACCCCGACGACGAGCCGCCGGTCATGTGGTTGGGATCCCAGGGATTGCGCGCGTGCCCGAGGTAAGCGTTGTGCCCGGTCGGCCCATAGGCAAATTCCGCCATGTGAAGCGCACCGAGGCGGATGGCGCCGGCGTCTTGCAGCCGCGCAAGCGCTGTGGAGGTCGCCGGCGCAATCCAGCCGTCGCGGACCTTCGAGCCGCATCCGCAAGGCTTGCCAGCG
>JAEWHY010000460.1 GCA_023387555.1 Pseudomonadota bacterium | reverse complement strand
CTCCGTTCAAGACCATCATCGGCGAGGTCAATCTGGCGGACGGCATCAACCACAAGGTCTGGACCGTCGGCCAGTGGCAGAACGGCGTGTTCAACGGCGTGGCTGCCGATGGCATCTCCGGCGCCACGGCGCCGGTGAAGAAAGAGCCCTGGAAGTAAGACAACTGCGGCGACCGGCGCGGCACAATGCCGCGCCGGAGGCCAGCGCGAAACCTCGTGGAGCGGATTTTGACATTCGCTGTCCACCCAGCCGCGGGTTCGAGAAGCGAATGTCAAAGCCGATGCGCCGCTGGTATCCGATCGGATCCGGTGGTCGTTTGATCCCGGCATTCGCAACAGAAGCCTGCCGCGAAGCGATGCGAATGTTGGAATCGGACCACTAGCATGGAGACCATCGTCACCGGCATTCTGCTCGGCGGGACCTATGCGCTGATCTCGATCGGGCTGACCCTGCAGTACGGCGTTGCCCGCATCATGAATCTCGCCAATGGCGAGACCTTCGTCGCGGCCTGTTTCATCGCCTTCTGGCTGTTCACCTCCTACGCCGTGAACCCGCTCTGGGGCATCCTGGTCATCGCGCCGGCGGCATTCCTCGTCAATTGGGCGATCTATGCGGTGCTGCTGCGGCCTCTGGTCAATCGCGCCAAGAACCAGGGCATGCTCGAGGTCGATTCGATCCTTGCGACCTTCGGCCTTCTGTTTTTGTTTCAGGGGCTGATGCTGCGCGGCTTCGGCGGCGCCTATACGTCGTACCAGTTTCTCGCCGAGCGCTTTGACATCTTCGGCACCTTCTACGGGCTGAACCGGGTGGTGGCCTTCGTCGCGGCCTGCGTGATCGCGGCCGGGCTCTATCTGTTTCTCTATCGCACGCGCTACGGCACGGCCGTGCGCGCGGTTGCGGTCAATCCGAATTCGGCCAATCTCGTCGGCATCGACGTGGCGAAGGCCGCGGCGATGGCCTTTGCGCTCGGCGGCGCGCTGACCGCCAGCGGCGGCGCGCTGCTGTCGACCTTCTACACCTTCAATGCGTCGATGGGCGTGATCTTCACCATGAAGGCGCTGATCATCGTCATCATGGGCGGTGTCGGCGATGTTCGCGGCGCGGTGATCGCGGCGCTGATCCTTGGCATTGCGGAGACCGCAGTGGCGCGGCTGATCGATCCCGGGCTGACGCTGGCGGCGACCTACGCGCTTTTCGTGCTGGTGCTGCTGTTCCGCCCGCAGGGCATTTTCGGCAGGCAGCAGGCATGACGCGGCTCAGCGCGAACGAAATCCGCACGATGCTGCTTGGCGCGATCGCGATCGCGATTGCGGCCACGCTGCCGCTGTTCGATCAGGGCTATTACCTGTCGCTGGCGCTGAACATGGTCATGTATGCGGCGCTCTGCACCGCCTGGACGCTGTTCTCCGGGCCGACGCATTATATCTCGCTGGCGACGGCGGCGTTCTTCGGGCTCGGCACCTATGCGGTGGGGCTCGGCCTCGACTACATGCCGTTCGGCCTCTTGGTGCTGGTCGGCGGCGCGGTTGCCGCGATCCTCGCCGGATTGGTCGGCGCCGCGACCTTGCGCATCTCCGGCGTCTATTTCGTGATCTTCACCTTCGGGCTCGCCGAACTGATCCGTCAGCTCGTCTCCTATGCGCAGGTCAAGCTGTCGAGCCGCATGGGCATCTATGTCTTCACCGATTTCACCGAGAAGCACATCTACTGGATGCTGCTGGCGCTGACCGCGATCATCTTCGTCACCGGCTGGCTGATCAATCGCTCGCGGCTCGGCTTTGCGATGCAGATC
Source organism: Pseudomonadota bacterium (assembly GCA_023387555.1). Taxonomy (GTDB): domain Bacteria; phylum Pseudomonadota; class Alphaproteobacteria; order Rhizobiales; family Xanthobacteraceae; genus Pseudorhodoplanes. The sequence continues at coordinate 4,866 of JAEWHY010000460.1, read as the reverse complement.
ATCGGCAATGACGAGACGGTGGCGAAACATTCCGGCATCGACACCGCGAAACTCAAGATCGTGCTGTTCATGATCTCCGGCGCCTCCATCGGCATGGCCGGCGCCATCCTCGCGCCGCGCTACGCCTATGTCGAACCGCCGGCGGCCTTCACGCCGATGACCTCGTTCATGGTGGTCATCATGGCGCTGCTCGGCGGGACGCGTCGGCTGTGGGGACCGCTGGTCGGGGTGATACCGTTCACGCTGCTGATGGATTTCGTCTCGGTGCGTTTCCCCAATGATACCTCGATCGTCTTGGGCATCGCCTTCCTCGTGATCGTCTATCTGCTGCCCGATGGCATCACCGGCCGGCTCGAGCAATTGTGGGCCTATCTGAAGAAGCCGCGTGCGCAGGGCGAAACGGCGGCCGCAGCGGACGAACGCGCATGACCGCGGCGGCGCTCAAAATTGCAGGCGCGCGCAAGGCCTTCGGCGGCCTTGTCGCGGTCAATGACGTGAGCTTCGAGGTGCGTGAGGGCGAACTCTTCGGCCTGATCGGCCCGAACGGGTCCGGCAAGACCACGATGCTCAACCTGATTTCCGGCGCGCTGAGGCCCGACGCCGGCGAGATCGTGCTGTCGGGCACGCGGATTTCCGGGCTGCCGGCGCACAAGATTGCGCGCGCGGGTGTGGCGCGGACGTTCCAGCTCGTGCGGATGCTGCCGGCGATGGATGCCGAGCGCAACGTGATCGCCGGTGCGGTGTTCGGCCATCAGCGGCTCTGGGGCGATGCGGCGCGCGACGCCGCGCACGAACTCTTGGCGCTGGTCGGCCTGCGTGGCCGCGAGCATGTGCCGGTCGCGGCGATGACCTATATCGACCAGAAGCGGGTCGAACTGGCGCGCGCGCTGGCGTCCAATCCGCGCGTTCTGCTGCTCGACGAATGGCTCGCCGGACTCAACCCGAGCGAACTCAATATTGGCATCGAGCTGATCGCCAAGCTGAGCGGGCAGGGCCGCACCATCATCATGGTCGAACACGTGATGGATGCGATCCGCTCGCTGTGCCAACGCTGCGTGGTCATGAATTCCGGGCGCAAGATCAAGGAGGGCGACGTCGAGGAGGTGTTGTCCGATCCCGAGGTGATCGAAGCCTATCTCGGAGACGACGACGATGCTTGAGGTGAGAAATCTCAGCGTCCGCTACGGCCGTCACGAGGCGCTCAATCATGTCTCGGTGAAGGTCGACAAGGGCGAGGTCTGCGTGATCCTCGGCGCCAATGGCGCGGGTAAATCCAGTCTGCTCAAGGCGATTGCCGGAACGGTGCGCGCCGAGCCCGGCTCCGAGATCGTCATGAACGGCAAGCCGATCACCGGCATGAAGGCGCACCTGATCGTGGAACAGGGCGTCGCCCTCGTGCCCGAAGGGCGCGGCATCTTCGGCGAACTCACGGTGGCCGAGAACCTCGAACTCGGCGCTTTCCCCGGCCGCGCCCGCGCGCGGGAGAAGGCGACACTCGAGCAGATCTACACGCTGTTTCCGCGTCTCGCCGAACGCAGGTCGCAGATCGCCCGCACCATGTCCGGCGGCGAGCAGCAGATGGTCGCGATCGGCCGCGCGCTGATGTCGCAGCCGGAAATCCTGATGCTCGACGAGCCTTCGCTCGGGCTGTCGCCGGTGCTGACCAAGGAATTGTTCCGCTCGCTGGCGAAGATCGCCGAGACTGGCGTCGGCATCCTGCTGGTCGAGCAGAATGCGCGGCAGAGCCTGAAGATCGCGAACCGTGGCTATCTGATCGAGGTCGGCCGGATCACCGGCGAAGGCACGGCGCAGAGCCTGATGACCGATCCCGCGGTGGTGAATGCCTATCTTGGTGGGGCGAGGGGTGGCGCGAAGGCCAAGACCGCATCGGTGCGGCTGCCGGGCGCTTTCCCGCTGCCGCTCGATCTTGCATCGGTCGGCCGTCTGATCGCGAGCCTCGCGGCGCGTGCCGGCGCGATCCGGACTGCGTTCGTGCAGGCGCTGCGGCAGTCGGCGCCGCTGCCGAGCGCATTTGCCGGCCGCTACGACCCGAGCAAGGCGGGCGATCCGTGGGACGCGATCGCGGCCGTGACTCCCGCCATCGCTCCGGCGGCGCGGCACGTCGCCGCCGATGGCAAGCGCCTCGCCGATCATGCGGCCGAACTGGCGAAGGCGGCGTCGCTGCGCCATGCCCGGCACATCCGCTCACTGCGCGCCTCGCGCGAGAACCCGTCGGCCTTCGCCGGCGTTTTCGACCCGGCGACGGCGCTGATCGAGGTCGATGCGCTCGATCCGGCCGGACTTGCGCACACCGCATCGAACCGGCTGGCGGAGCACATCCGGCAGCGCCGGCTGAGCGCACCGGTGCCGAGCGCGTTTGCCCGCAAGGGTGAGCCGCCGGCCGCAGAGAACAAGGCCGAGAGCAAGGCCGATCCGCTGCTCGGGCATAACAGCCGCGGCGTCGATATCGATGCCGAGGAACAACAGCCGGCCGCGCCGCCGCGCGCCGGCATCGACATCGACGCGTTGGTGACGCGTGCGGCGCAGGTCCAGGCGCAGCATATCGCGGCGCGGCGCAGCCGCCTCACGATGGTCAAGCTCAAGCCCGATGACCTGCCGGGCAGCGGCGAGCCGGATACCAAATAGCAGTCGCAAGGCGTAGGATCAGGGGCGAAGCCCTCAGGCAAAGTCTCAAGGGAGATTTGACATGGCACGCGTATTCGAAGGCCAGTTCATCGGTGGCCGTTCGTCCACCCGCAGAATGTTCAAGGACTTCAATCCGGCCGACGGCTCGGTCTGGGCCGAGGTTCCGGACTGCGGCCGCGCCGAAACCGCTGCGGCGATCGAGACAGCGCAGGCCGCGTTCGCCGAATGGTCGGCGCTGCCTTTCACCAAGCGCGCGCATTACCTCGAAAAGGCCGCCGAGATTTTCGAGAAGCGCCGGATGGAGATCGTCGAGGCGCTGCAGGCCGAGGGCGGCGGCTGGTTCGGCAAGGGCATGTTCGAGACCGGCTACACGCCTGAGGTATTCCGCGCGGCCGCAGCGTCCGTCTGGCAATCGACCGGCGAAGTGCTGCCGTCGGAATACGGCAAGGTGTCGATGGCGGTACGCCGGCCGATGGGCGTGGTGTCGATCATCAGCCCGTGGAATTTCCCGTGCATCCTGTCGGCGCGCGGCTTTGCGTTCCCGCTCGCGGCCGGTAACACCATCGTGCTCAAGCCCTCGGAAGAGACGCCGTATTGCGGCGGCCTGCTGTTCGCCGAAGTGTTCGAGGAAGCCGGGCTGCCGAAGGGCGTATTCAATGTCGTCACCTGCTCGCGCGACAATGTGCAGGAAGTCGGCGACGAGTTGATCGAGCATCCGTATGTGAAGGGGATTTCCTTCACCGGATCGACCGCCGTCGGCCGTCAGGTTGCGGCGAAGGCGGGCGCGCACCTGAAGAAATGCTGCGTCGAACTCGGCGGCAAGGATTCGCTGATCGTCTGCGAGGACGCCGACATGGAGCGCGCCACTCAGGCCGCCAATTTCGGCTCCTTCATGCATCAGGGCCAGATCTGCATGTCGGTCGAGAAGGTGCTGGTGCACGAGAAGATCTTCGACCACTTCCTCAAGCGCTTCGTCGAGCGCGCCAAGCTGCTCAAGGTCGGCGATCCGACCAAGAACAAGGAACACATCATCGGCCCGCTGATCAACGACAAGCAGGTCGCCAAGGTGCGCGAGCAGCTCGAGGACGCGATCGCCAAGGGCGCCAAGGTGGTGCTCGGCGGCAAGATCGAGGGCCGCTTCGTCGAGCCGACGATTCTGACCGGCGTCACGCCCGACATGAAGCTGTATCAGGACGAGACCTTCGGTCCGGTGGTGCCGGTGATCCCGTTCCGCACCGACGAGGAAGCGATCCAGATCGCCAACGACACCGAATACGGCCTGTCGGCCGGCGTCATGACCCGCGACGAGGGCCGGGGCCTTGCCATCGTGAACAAGCTCGATACCGGCAATTGCCACATCAACTGCTCGTCGGTGAACGACGAGCCGCATGTGCCGTTCGGCGGCTTCAAGGCCTCGGGCTCGGGCAAGCATGGCGGCCGCTGGTCGCTCGAGACCTTCACCGAGACGCGCTGGATCACGCTGGATCGCGGCGGCCGGCCGTTCCCGCCGATGTTCTGAGGCAATCCGCCTGCATCGGGCGAGCTTGCTCGACTGTCATTGCCCGCGAAAGCGGGCAATCCAGTCATCACCAATAGAGCTAACTGGATGCCCCGCTTGCGCGGGGCATGACGGACGCAACGGCCTGACGGAGAACTTTTGTGCTGAGTGTGGCGATTGGCAATTATCCGCATACCCGCCTCCTGAAGGAGCGGCTGGCGTCGTCGCCGGAGTTCAGCTTCGTCGAGGTGTCGCCGATCACCAAGGCGTTCGCGCAGATGGTGCGGCAGGGCAGCTACGATATCTCCGAGATGGCGATCGTCACCTTCCTGCAGGCCAAGGCGTTCGGCAAGCCGCTGGTGCTGATCCCGGCGGCGGTCGCCGCGCGATCGCAGGAAGTCGCGCTGATCAAGCTTGCGAAGAATGATGCGATCAAGGGGCCGGCCGATCTGAAGGGCAAGCGGATCGGGGTGCGCGCCTACAGCCAGACCACGGGTGCGTGGCTGCGCGGCATTCTCGCCGAGAGTGCAGGCGTCGCGCCGCAGGATGTGCAGTGGACCACATTCGAGGACCCGCATGTCGCGGAATATTCCGATCCGGCGTTCGCGACGCGGGCGAAGCCAGGCAGCGCGCTGCTCGACATGCTGCGGGCCGGCGAACTCGATGCGGTGATCGTCGGCAACGACAAGCCTACCGATCCCGATCTGGCCGATGTCTATCCG
>JAEWHY010000605.1 GCA_023387555.1 Pseudomonadota bacterium | reverse complement strand
GGCCGGTGTCGAGGCGGCGGTCCATCTCCTGGCCGGAGATCTGATGCGGGGGCACGAAGTACGGGGGGTAGAACGCGGTGGCGATGCGCGAGGAGACCGGCGACTTGTCCTCGTCGACGATGGCGATCGCCGCCTGGTTCAGCGTCTCCGGCACCGCTTTCGCGGCGGTATAGACCGACAGCGTGAAGGCATAGACGATCAGCACCAGCAGCATCGGATCGCGCTGCAGCCCGCGCAGTTCCTTGATCCCGAGCCTGAAGGCGTTGGCGATCCGCATCTCACGAGGCCTGCTTCCTGAGGAGCGCCGCGCTCAGGGCGATCAGCACGGGAGCGGCGATCAGCAGCGGAATGAAGGAACTGGCGAGGTCGTCGAAGCCGAGGCCCTTCGAGAAGGTGCCGCGGGTGATCGTGACGAAATAGGTGGTCGGGTAGAGGCTGCCGATCACATAGCCCATGCCCCGCAGCGAGGACACCGGATCGACCAGTCCGGAATACTGGACGGCGGGGATCAGCGTCGCGAGTGCGGTGCCGAAGATCGCGGCGATCTGGCTGGTGATGAACGAGGATATGACGAGGCCCATCCCGGTCGCGACCGCGGCGTAGATCAGCGCGGCGGCGGCAAAGGTGAGGAAGCTGCCGGTGAACGGCACCCGGAACGCGAAGATCGCGAACGCGGTCAGCAGCAGAAAGTTCAGGAACGCCAGCGCGATGTAGGGCAGCTGCTTGCCGATCAGGAACTCGAAGCGCGTCACCGGCGTCACGTAGAAATTGATGATCGAGCCGAGCTCCTTTTCGCGAACCACGCTGAGCGAGGCCAGCATCGCCGGTATGACAAGGAGCAGCACCGGTATGACGCCGGGCGCCATCGCCACGATGCTCTTGAGATCCGGATTGTAGCGATAGCGAACCGCGAGCTGGAACGCGCCGGCGTTTGCCGCGTCGCCGTAGAGTTGATGCGCCTTCTGCGACAGCCAGGCGTTATGGATGCCCTGCACGTAGCCCTGGATGGTTTCCGCGCGCGATGGCATCGACCCGTCGATCCAGGCACCGACCTCGACCGGCCGTCCGCGCGTGGCGTCCCGGCCGAAGCCCGGAGGGATCTCGATGGCAAGACTGATCTCGCCGGAGCGCATCCGGCGGTCCAGGTCGTCGTAATCGGTGATCGGCGGCTTTTCGGTGAAATAGCGCGAGCCGGCAATCTGCAGGGCGTAGTCCCGGCTGACCGTCGTATCGTCGCGATCGAGGACGGCGAACGTCAGGTCTTCGACGTCCATGTTGAGGCCGTAGCCGAGCACGAACATCAGGATGACGCTGCCGAGAATCGCAAGCGTCGCGCGGATCGGATCGCGCCGCAGTTCGAGCGCCTCGCGCCGGGTATAGGCCAGCATGCGCCGCACGTCGAAGTACGGGTGAGAGGGCGCAGTCTGTGCAGGTACGACCGGCTGGGCCCTTGCTTCCGCTTCGGCCTCGGCTTGCACCGGCTCCGCTTCGGCTCGCTCCGCAGGCGCGGTGATCGCCGCCTCGAGATAGGCGATGAAGGCGTCCTCGAGCGTTGCTGCATTCTTGTTCTTCATGATGGCGGCAGGCGTATCGCTGACCAGCACCTTTCCGGCATGCATCAGCGAGATGCGGTCGCAGAGCTCCGCCTCGTTCATGAAATGGGTCGAAACGAAGATGGTGACGTTGTCGTTGCGCGACAGATCGGACAGCATCTGCCAGAAGCCGTCGCGCGCGATCGGATCGACGCCGGAGGTCGGCTCGTCGAGGATCAGGATCTCCGGCGAATGGATCAGCGCGACCGCAAGCGACAGCCGCTGGCGCAGGCCGAGAGGCAGCGCATCCGGCAGCGTGTCCATGATATCGGTCAAGCCGAAGCGTGCGGAGATTTCGGCGACCCGGTCCGGAATGGTCTTTTCGGGCATGCTGAACAATTGCGCATGCAGCCACAGGTTCTGCCGGACGGTCAGTTCCGAATAGAGCGAGAACGCCTGGCTCATGTAGCCGACCTTGCGCCGGACCTCGATGTCGCGCGGATCGACCTCGCTTCCAATCAGCCGGGCCGTGCCGGCGCTTGCCGGCAGAAGACCGGTCAGGACCTTCATGGTGGTGGTCTTGCCGCAGCCATTGGAGCCGAGAAACCCGAAGATCTCGCCCTGCTGGATACGGAAGCTGACATCGTTGACGGCGGTAAAGTCACCGAAGCGCACCGTGACATGCTCGGCCTCGATCGCCGGCGTGCCATCGGCTCGTGGCTGGCGCGGGGGGATGACCACCTTGTGGTGATCCTTGCGTGCATCCTCGGGCAGGAGGGCAATGAATGCCGCGTCGAGATTGGGTGTCGCGGTCTGTCGCAGCAGTTCCTGCGGCGTGCCGGTTGCGAGGACACCGCCGTCGTTCATGGCCACCAGCCAGTCGAACCGGGCCGCCTCCTCCATGTAGGCGGTCGAGACGATCACGCTCATGCCGGGCCGGTCGCTGCGAATGCTGTCGATCAGCTCCCAGAACTGACGCCGCGACAGGGGATCGACGCCGGTTGTCGGCTCGTCGAGGATCAAGAGGTCCGGATCGTGAATGAGCGAACAGCACAAACTGGTCTTCTGCTTCATGCCGCCGGACAGCTTGCCGGCTTGCCGGTCGGCGAACGGCGCCATGCCGGTCCGTTCCAGAAGCTCGCCGATGCGCCGGTGGCGTTCCGCCCTGTCGTGCCCGAACAGCCGGCCGAAGAAATCGATATTCTCGTAGACCGACAGCGTCGTGTAGAGATTCTTGCCAAGCCCCTGAGGCATATAGGCGATGCGGGGATAGGCAGATTGCCTATGTTTGGAATCGGCGATGTCTCCGCCGAGCACCTCGATCCGGCCGAATTGCACGACGCGCGCGCCTGCGATCAGCGAAAGCAGGCTCGATTTCCCGACGCCATCCGGCCCGATCAGGCCAACCATGAATGCGGCCGGCAGGTCGAGGGTGATATTCTGCAGCGCCTGTTTGTCCCCGTAGAAAAGACTGACATCGTCGAGTTGAACGACGTGGCCGAACGCTGCACCGTGGCTGTCAGGCGAACGCATGGTTACTCGACCGTATGTGCCAGGTTCTCGGGCCATTGCGCCGACGAGTCGACTTTCGTGTAGGCCATGCCCGGCAGCCCGGTCTTCACCTGCCGGACGTGTTTCTTCAGAAGCTCCGGTGGAATCTTGGCCTTCACACGAAACATCAGCTTCTGCCGCTCTTCTTCGGTCTCGACGGTCTTGGGCGTGAACTGCGCAACGTCGGAGACAAAGCTGACTTTCGCCGGGATGACATATTGCGGGGCCGCGTCGAGCACGAGGCGAACATCGCTGCCGAGCGCCAGGCGGCCGGCCTGGGCGGTCGGCAGGAAGAAGGTCATGAACACGTCGCCGAGATCGACAAGATTGAGGACGCGTCCGCCGGCCGACAGAACCTCACCGGGCTGAGCCACGCGGTATTGAACGCGCCCATCCCGTGGCGCTCTCAGGATGCTGTCGTTGATGTCTGCAACGATACTGGAGATGGCGGCCTTGGCGGCCTCGACGGCGGCTTGCGCATCCACGACCTGGGCTTTCGCCGCGCCGATGGCGGCCTCTGTTGCTGCAAGCTGAGCTTTCGCCGAGCCGACAGCCGCGCGGGCCGCCTGTTCGGCGGCCCGATCGTCGTCATAGACCTGCTGGCTTGCCGTCCTGGACTTGAGCAATTCCTTGGAGCGGGCGAGCTTTCGTTCGGCGGCATCGAGCTGGGCTTCGCGTTGTGCGACGACAGCGGCGGCGGATTCGCGTTCCGCCTCCCGCTGCGCAACGAGGCTTTTGGCGGTATCGATCGCAATGACCGACCGTCTCAACTCCGCTTCGGCCTGGTTGCGCTTTGCTTCGAGCTGTTCGGTGTCCATACGGGCAAGGACCTGACCCTTCTCGACGAAGTCTCCTTCGTTGACCAGGATCTCCTTGACCCGCCCGGCGGTCTTTGTGGAGATGTCGACCTCGGTCGCCTCGATGCGTCCGTTGCCGCTTGCGATTCCGGCGGGCAGACGGGTTCCGGAGAGCTGCTGCCACGCGTAATACCCACCCGCGGCCAGCGCTGCCAGGAGAACCACCAGAAGCAAGGGCTTGCTGACGGAACTCATCTTCGTGGTCTTGTTCGTGGTCTTGCGGACAGCACTCATGGCCTTTTGTCCTTGTCGCCGGAAGGCCCAGCGAACGCCAACACGGACCGTTATCGGGCGCGATGCCGCCGTTTGCACGATCAAGGCTCGATGTTTGCGCGCGGCGGGTGTCGTTTATCCGGAGAACATGTATCCGGAGCAGATGGCATCAAGACGACGTTCGCCGTCTTCGTCGCAACGGATGTGAGCGGCTCGCGGCAGACCTGAACGTGCTGTCATGGCGCGCCCCCGCGAGCATCGTCGCATCGGTATCTGCTGGCGCTTCTACGAAAAGACTATTCCGTTCCGGCGCGCCGGAGAACCGTTTTCAAGCGGAGAGAACGCGAAGGCAGATAAGCGTCGTCATACGCATCTTGCGCATCTTTGCCGTCCTGGATGGCGAGAAGGAAAACGCGAGCATCAAGGACAACAATTCAGCAACGGTCGGGAGCGCCCTTTGATGCCGATCAACATATGTTGATCGCGTAACACGGTACAAATCCGGCGCAGGATTGGCAGCTAGTGCCTTGGTTCCGCGGGCAAGCGCCCGCCGTGATTTTCAGGAAGACTTCGAATTCGGGAAGGCTTCGAACCGGAAGGGTTTCGATCGATGACCGTCGCTCCCTCGCATACAGAACTTCCGGCCACGCGGGACCGCGGGACCGCGGTGATGACCCTTCCGCAGCCGGGACATGCGGAGCCGCCGGCGGTCACGGGGGAGAGCGCTGACGCCCATCTCACGATGGAGGGCTTCCGCGCGATCGATCGCATGAGCGAGGCGTTGAGCGCGCAGATGACCGGCGGCTTGTCCCCGGCGGGGCTTGCGCTGGCCTTGTTCGACTGGTCGTTCCACCTTGCTTCCGCGCCCGGCAAGCGACTGGACCTTGTCTACAAGGCGCTTCGCAAGTCAGGGCGTCTGGCCAATTATCTCGCGCTGGCCTCCACGCAGCCGCATGCACGGCCCTGTATCGAGCCGCTGCGGGGAGACAACCGTTTCAGGGCCAAGGGCTGGGAGCGGCAGCCGTTCAGCTTCTGGGCCCAGGCGTTCCTGCTGAACCAGCAGTGGTGGCACAATGTCACCCATGAGGTGCCGGGCGTCACGCCGCATCATGAGGAGATCGTGTCTTTCGTGACACGTCAGTTGCTCGACGTCTTCTCGCCGTCCAACAACCCGTTTGCCAATCCCGAGGTGATCGAGAGGACCATCAAGACCGGAGGCGCCAATTTCGCCGAGGGTTTTCACAACTGGCTGGAGGACGTCGGCCGGCAAGCACAGGGACGGCCTCCGGTTGGCACCGAAAATTTTGTCGTCGGCAAGGACGTTGCCGTCACGCCCGGAAAGGTGGTGCTTCGTAATCACCTGATCGAGCTGATTCAGTACGCTCCGACAACGCCAACGGTGTTCGCGGAGCCGGTGCTGATCGTGCCGGCCTGGATCATGAAGTATTACATCCTCGATCTGTCGCCTCACAATTCGCTCATCCGCTATCTGGTCGGGCAGGGTTATACGGTCTTCTGCATCTC
>JAEWHY010000318.1 GCA_023387555.1 Pseudomonadota bacterium | reverse complement strand
GGGCAGCATGACGAGGCCGCTGGCGCCGGGCGGCGAAGCCTCCGCCTCCGTCGCCAGCACCTTGAAGGCCTCGGCCGGGTCGAGGTCGCGGGCGAGCTGGTCGCGGAACCAGTGGGTCAGCGTGCCGCTGGTGGCGAGACCCGCCATCGAGGCGTGCTGGCCGGCAAACAGCCAGGGCGCATACCAGAGCCGAGGGTCGCGGATGCGGCCCTCGGACAGCATGATGGTGAAGATGGTGGAGCCGTACATCACCATCATGTCGCCTGGCGTCAGCACGCCGACGCTCAGCGCCTCGGCTGCCGCGTCGATCGTGCCGGCAATCACCGGCGTGCCGGGAGCCAGGCCCGTCTCCCCGGCCGCCCTGGCGGTCACGCCGCCGGCGACGTCCGTGGTCCAGACCGGCGTCGCCAGCCGATCCGGCTCGACGATGTCGTCGGCGAGCGCGGTGCTCCAGCCGAGTTCGTCGACCAGGTAGAGCGGACTGAAATTCGCCGCCGTGTAGTGATCGACGACGCAGGCACCGGTCAGCTTCTGGACGAGGAAGGTCGTGGACGAGACGATCTTCGCCGCCGCGGCAAAGATGTCGGGCCGGTTTCGCTTCAGCCACAGGATCTTGGGGCCGACCGACTGCGACGTCAGCGCATTGCCGCAGCGGTCGAGCAGCACGCCCTCGCCTATCCGCTCGGTCAACTCGGAGACTTCCGGTGCGGCGCGGCCGTCGACGCCGTAGAGCACTGCGTTCATCAGCGGCTCTCCGTCGGCATCGACCGGCAGCATGCAGGGGCCGATGGCGCTGAGGCCCACCGCCTTGATCGCAGCAGGCGGCAGGCCGCTGTCGGCAAGCACCTTGCGGCTGATGAAGCAGAGGTCGTCCCACCAGTCCTCGCGCGGGCGGTGTTCCGCCCAGCCCGGCTGCGGCACCAGCATCCTGTGCGGCTTCGAGGCGCTGGCAACGATCCTTCCCTCGGTGTCGACCAGCACCCCTTTTGATTCGAAGGTGCCGATGTCGATGCCGAGCGTATGGCTCATGAGATGAAGGCGTCCCGGTCCAGGCTGAAATCGGGGCCGATGGCGGAAATGCCGGCGACCAGCAGGCGGGCGAGACCCGCGAGGTCGCTCAGATCGCAGACCTCGCGCGCCGAATGCGTGTAGCGGCAGGGAAAGCCGAGATCGATTGCCGCAACGCCCGAGCCGACGAGCTGGACGTATGAGGAATCGGTGAGCACGCCGATCTGCGCGCTGCGCTGCAGCGTGAGCACCTCCAGCGCCGCCGCCTCATCGAACAGCCGAACCAGTGCCGGATGCGGGATGGTGCCGTTGAGCGTGCCGCGCCCGTGGAAGGAGTAGAGGCTCATGCACGGGCCGCCACCAAGCTTGACGTCGCCGCGCGCGCACATGTCGGGCGTGTCGGTGGCGAGCGTCAGGTCGAGCTGGATGGCGATGTCGGGCATCAGCGCCTGCGCCGCCGGCAGCGCGCCGCGCAGGTTGAACTCCTCCTGCACCGAGAAGACGAAATGCACCGTCGGCCGGTGCTCAGACGCCTTCAGCGCCCGCGCCACCTCGACGATGACGGCGCAGCCGGCGCGGTCGTCGACCGAGGTCCCGGCGATGCGGCCGCCGGCGAGTTCCGTCGCCGCCGGCTCGTAGACGATCGGCGTGCCGACATCGATGCCGGCGGCAAGCACTTCGGCGGCGCTCGAAAAGCCGGCGTCGACATAAAGCTCCGGATAGGGCAGCACGCGGTATTTTTCCTCCGGCTGCGTCGCGTGGTGGCTCTTGTTGGCGATCAGGCCGGGCACGTCCCTGCCCTCGCCGACGCAGAACAGAACGCCTTGCGCCGGCAGCGCCCTTTCCGGCACGCCGCCCAGCCGCTCGACCCGCACCAGGCCGTCGGCCTCGATCTTGCGAACGACCATGCCGAGCTGGTCCATATGCGCGAACAGCATGACCGAAGGCGCGCCGGACGCACCCTCGAGCGTCGCGATCAGATTGCCCAGCCGGTCGGTTCGCGATGCCAGGCCGATGCGGTCCAGCGCCTGGCGCAGCCGGCGGCGCACCCTGCCCTCGTGGCCGCTGAGGCCGGGGATCAGCATCAGTTCCCCGAGCAGTTCGCCTATCGCCTCGCGCATCCGTCCTCCTCCAGAAGCGCCGCCGGACGATCAGCGGCCGCGTGCGGCGCGGGCCAGCGCCATGAATTCCCTGGCGCGATCGGGATCGACCGGGTTCCACGTATTGCCGTCGACCTTCAGCGAGGAGCCGACGATACAGCCGTCCGCAACGTTGAGCACGTCCGCCACGGTCGCGTGCTTGACGCCCGTATTGGCAAGCACCGGCGTGTCGGGGAGCGCGCGCTTCACCGCCTCCAGGTCGCTCATCGCTGCCGCCTCCCCGGTGATCGCGCCGGAGACCAGCACCGCGTCCGGGATGCTGGAGAAGACCGCGCTGCGCGCCCGATCCGGCAGGCTGCGGCGGTCGAGCGAATCGGCGAACTCCGCCGAGACATTGTAGAGC
>JAEWHY010000289.1 GCA_023387555.1 Pseudomonadota bacterium | reverse complement strand
TTGGGGTCGGGTCCAAACAGAACGAGATGCAGCCCTGTGATGATCAGCGCAAAGGAAATGAATAGTATGAACTGGGCGTGCTGGGGACGATCGACAAAATTATTGACGATGCCTCTTTGCAGCGCATAGCCGATGACGAAGAGGAAAACACCGGCCGCAGGCGCCAGCACCCAGAGTGGAAGATGCGTGGCCGACCACAGCCAGTAGCCGGCATACATGCCGATGACGACCATCTCGCCATGCGCGAAGTTCACCACGCGCATGACGCCAAAGATGATCGTCAAGCCCAGCGCAATCAGCGCATAGACGACGCCGATCAGAAGGCCGCCGACGACGACGTTCAGATAAAAAGTAGTCACCGCGGGTGCACCTTCAAAGCGGGAATGGGTGCATCCACTATCTCTTGTCGAACGGGACGAGCGGGAAGACAGGCTTGGCCACGGCCGCCTTGGCCGGACCGACCACCACCGGCTTGCCCCCCTGGTTCTGCAAGAGGACGCCGCCGATATTCGGATTCTGGCCCTTTTCGTTGAACTGGATCGGACCGCCGTAGATGATGTGGTCTTCGATATTCGTCGCCTTCAGGGCCGCGTGGATGGCTGCCGGTTCCGACGACTTTGCCCGGCGCAGCGCGTCGGCTGCGATTTCGACGGCTTCGAAGGCGAAGGCCGCGTTCAAATCGAAACGGTCGCCGGTTTCTTTTTCAAAGCGCTGGGCAATCTCGAGCGACCGCTTTTTCGTCGGATCGTACCAAGGCACGCAGGACATATAGCCGTCGCCGTATTTGCCGAGTGCATCCGTGAAGGCCTTCTCGTACGGCCCCGGGCTTCCCGGGCTGATGATGCCCATCGGCGACCAGTTCTGCTTGACCATTTCGCGCACGATCAGAATGGCGTCGTTGACGCGGGTAATCGGCATCAGCAGGTCCGCGCCGGCCGCCTTCGCCTTGCCGACTTCGACCGAAAGGTCGCGCGCACGCACGTCGTAGGCGACGCGATCGACGATCTTGATCGGAACCTGAAGCTTTTCCCAGAGCGCATCGACGCCCTTGAGAATGCCCTGACCGAATGTGTCGTTGACGTGGAGCATCACGGCGGTCTTCGGCTCGATGCCCGTCGTCGCTCCGAGCTCCTTGATGCGCATCACCGCGTTGGCAACGAGGTTCGTCGCCGGCGGGAAATTCCGGAAGATCTGCGTAAAGCCCTGCTCGGTGATTTGCGGCGCCGAGGCGATATTGATCAGGAACGGGATCTTCGCCGCCTCCGCAGCCTGCGCAACGGAGATGGTGCTGCCGGAATCGTTGGTCCCGATCAGCAAGCTGCAGCCTTCGCGGATGAGCCGCTCGGCGACGATGCGGCCGTTCTCGGGCTTGGATTCTGCGTCGGCGTAGATGAACTCCATCGCCGGACCGCCAGCCTCTTTCACGATCTTGGCGCCGAATTCGTTACCCTTGCGCGTCTGCTGCCCCATGAAGGCCTGGACGCCGCTGAGATAGAGCACCACCCCGATCTTGACGGGCTTTGTCTGCGCCAGCGCCGGCTTCGGCAACATGCTGGCTGCAAGGACGCTGGCCCCACCTGCCAACAGGTCACGTCGATTAGAGATCCACTCGCGCATATGAAGCCTCTTCGTTTCATCCCAACGCATCGCATCCATGATGCGCCGCACAATTCCGATCGTTGTATTTTTCGTCTGGATTTTGGATACAATCTACCTTATCCAAATCGATGTAGGCGTCAACGCAATTGCCGAGGCATCATGTCCAAAACTGTTGGCGACCAGCTTGTGAGCGCTCAGCAGGCAACCCATGCAAAATTGCGCTCCATGATATTTTCCGGCGAGCTGCTCGCCGGCCAACCACTGCGCCAGGAAGAAATCGCAAGACAATTGGGCGTCAGCCGCCTGCCTGTTCGTGAGGCATTGAATCGCTTAGCCACCGAAGGTCTGGTCGAGTTGAAGCCCCGCCGGGGATTCTTCGTGACGTCGCTGAACGCTGACGAGATCGAAGATATATTTGACATGCGCGCGATGCTCGAAGAACGCGCAGGCTATCTTGCAACAAAGAACAGAAGTGACGCAGACGCCGACGAACTCGACGAGATCGTCAATGCGCTAGATGCCGTCATCCGCACGCCTATCGCCTTTGACATGTGGGGCGATCTTAATCTGCGTTTTCACACCCGCCTCTATCGAAGCTGCGCACGAAAGCATCTCTGCCGGCAGATTGACCTCCTGCGCGATACTGTCGCCCCCTTCATCCGCATCCTGGCCTCACAACCGGGCGAACTGCGACGCTCACAAGACGAGCACCGCCAGATGGCGAAGTTGTTTCGGGCCGGCGACGCATCGGGAGTTGGCAAAATCTGCCGCGAGCACTGCGCCTATACGGCACGAGCCCTGGTGAAGCAGCTGCGCATGGCGGTGGACGCGGACAAGCAAAACGACGGTTCGAAGGCGGCATGAACAAACCCGAAAAGCTCGACGCTTCGCTCTCCACCATCGGTCACGAAACGCCGCAGGTGAATGCGGTCGAAAAGGTGCTGGGCAAGGCGGTCTATGCCGCCGATATGAAAATGCCCGGCATGCTGCACGCCAAGGTCCTGCGCAGCCCGCACGCCCACGCCCGGATTGTCCGCGTTGACGCGGATGCAGCACGCGCCTTGCCCGGCGTTCATGCCGTGCTCACAGGCGAAGACACCCCGACGCGTCTGACCGGCATCGATCACAAGCAGCACCGTATTCTCGCGGCCGGAAAAGTGCGGTTCATCGGCGAGGAGGTGGTTGCCGTTGTAGCCGAAGACGAGGAAATCGCCCGGGATGCGCTCGACCTGATCAAGGTCGAGTACGAGGAGCTTCCGGTCGTTATCGACACCGATCAGGCGCTGCGGCCGGGCACCATCGAGATCCATGAAGGCTCTGGAAATCTCGCCTGCGAATACAATGTCGTTCGCGGCGACGTTGACGCGGCCTTCGCTGAAGCCGCGCTCATCCACGAGGATACATACGAGACCCACTCGCAATATCCCGGATATCTGGAGCCAATGGCGACGCTCGCGTGGAAAAGCAGCAACGGTCGCCTGAATATTTTCACCTCGACGCAGTCGCCGTTTCTGGCGCGCATGCGTTACGCCGACGCCCTCGAGATGCCGGTTTCAAACGTCCGCGTCATTCAGGCCACCGTCGGCGGCGGTTTCGGCGGCAAGACGGCCGAAGAATGCAACAGCCTGATCTGCGCCTGGCTGGCGACACGCGTGGACCGTCCGGTCCGCTTCGTGAACAGCCGCCTCGATGATTTCCAGGGCGCACGGACCAGCCCGCCGGAGCGCATCTGGCTCAAGATGGGTGTCGACAAGAACGGCATCATCATCGCAAAGGAAGTGAAAGTCCTTGCCGATTGCGGCGCCTACGAGGGCCTTTCAGGCCACGTCCTGCAAGTCTCGACGGTGCGCAGCGACAATATGCACCGCCATCTCAAGAACGTCCGGCTGAATGGCAAGCTCGCGTATACGAATAATCCGCCGCGCGGCGCGGTTCGTGGCTTTGGCGGCCCGCAGGCGGCCTTTGCTCTGAATTCGCACATTGCCGTCATGGCGGAGAAACTCGGTCTCGACATGACCGAGATGCTGAGACGCAACGCCATCAAGAGCGGCGACCTGTCGATCCATGGCTTCCAGATCGGCAGCAGCGGCCTTAGCGAATGCGTGGACCAGGTGAGCGAAGGCATCCGCTGGGAGGAGAAGAAAATTCGCCCCAAGGATACAGGCGCCAGGCGCCGCGGCATCGGTTTCGGGACCGCCATACATGTCAGCGGCAACCGCGAGATGGGAAATTGGGATGGCTCGACTGTCATCGCAAAGGTGACCAATGACGGTCGCGTCACGCTCCTCACCGGAGAAGCCGACATCGGTCAGGGCGCCTACACGATGCTGGCGCAGTGCTGCGCCAACGAGTTGAAAATTCCTCTCTCGCACGTCACCGTGCTGCCAACCGACACCGACCTCTCGCCCTACGGGCATGGCACGATCGCCTCGCGGGTCACGATTCTTGCCGGCAATGCGGCGATCAAGGCTTCTCGCGAGGTCCGCAGCAAGCTGTTCGCGATCGCCGCCGAAAAGCTCGGCGTGCCGGAAGACGAACTCGACATGGCGAACGGCGAGGTGTTCGTGAAATCGCCCGCCCCCAACCGCAAGCTGTCCTTCGGTGATCTCGCGCGAATGCATATTTACCGCGTCGGCGGCGAGGCGTTGCAGGTGACGGCGACCTACGATCCACCGACGTTCCTCGCCATGGCGACACCCGAGCAATACGGCAACGTCGCGCCCGGTTATTCCTTTGCCGCGCTGGCCGCGGAAGTCGAGGTGGATACCGAAACCGGACAGGTCAACCTGGTCGAGATCTATGTTTCGGACGATTGCGGAAAAGCCCTCAATCCGCTTGCCGTGCATGGTCAGTCCTGCGGCGGCGCGGTCATGGGAATCGGCTGGACGCTTTACGAAAACCTGCAATACGAGAATTGCCGGTTGCTGAACGGCAATTTCGCCGACTACACGATGCCGACGGCGGACTCGGTTCCGCTGATCCATTCGGGAATCGTCGAATCGAATGAGCCCAACGGACCTTACGGGGCCAAGGGCGCGAGCGA
>JAEWHY010000602.1 GCA_023387555.1 Pseudomonadota bacterium | reverse complement strand
GAACAGGATCGACCTCGTGATGGTCGGGCCGGAAGCGCCGCTCTGTGCCGGCATCGTCGACGATCTGGAAGCTGCCGGGATAAAGGCGTTCGGCCCGACGAAAGCCGCTGCACGCCTCGAAGGCTCGAAAGGCTTCACGAAGGATCTGTGCCGCGCCAACGATATCCCGACCGCCGCCTATGAGCGCTTCACCGCACCGGAGCCCGCGAAGGAATACCTCCGCCGGCAGGGCGCGCCGATCGTGGTGAAGGCCGATGGCCTTGCCGCCGGCAAAGGCGTCGTGGTCGCCGAAACGATCGCGCAGGCGGAAGCCGCAATCGACATGATGTTCGAGGGCGGACTCGGCGCCGCCGGCGCAGAGGTCGTGATCGAGGAATTCCTGCAGGGCGAGGAAGCCTCGTTCTTCGCGTTGTGCGACGGCACGACCGCAATTCCGCTCGCCTCCGCGCAGGACCACAAGCGCGCCTTCGACAACGATCAGGGTCCCAACACCGGCGGCATGGGCGCCTATTCGCCCGCGCCGGTGATGACCGCCGAGATGACGCAACGCACGATGACCGAGATCATCGAACCGACGATGCGCGCGATGGCGGCGATGGGCGCGCCCTACAAGGGCGTCCTGTTCGCGGGTCTGATGATCACCAAGGATGGACCGAAGCTGATCGAATACAACGTGCGCTTCGGCGATCCGGAGACGCAGGTGCTGATGCTGCGCCTGAAGTCGGACATCGTGCCGGCGCTGATGGCGGCACGCGACGGCGTACTGAAATCGTTCGATCTGCGCTGGCACGACGAGGCGGCGCTGACCGTGGTGATGGCCGCGAAGGGCTATCCGGGCGATTATGCGAAAGGCTCGGTGATCGAGGGCCTCGATGACGCCGCGAAGGTCGAAGGCGCCGAGATCTTCCATGCCGGAACCAGGCGCGACGGTAATCGCATTCTCTCCAACGGCGGCCGCGTGCTCAATGTCTGCGCCATCGGCCGCACCGTCGCCGAAGCGCAAGGACAGGCCTATGCGGCGGCAGACAAAATCAAATGGCCGGAAGGGTTCTGCCGACGCGACATCGGGCGGCGGGCGATTGAACGCGAGCGGGCCTAGGCACGCCGTCCTGCCGATTATATATTGGCGTTCACGGGGTATATACAAAGGCTTTCGAGATGGGCGTTTTCATCAAGAAGCCCGAAGCCGAAGCGAAAATCCGTGAACTCGCCGAGCGAACGGGCGAGAGCATCACCGATGCCATTGAGCGCGCTGTCGAAGAGCGATTGCAGCGCCTTGGACCGGCGGAAAAAAGAAAGGGCCGCATCGACCGCAAGAAGCTGGCCGAGTTGCTCACTTATTTTGAGTCTCTGCCAAAGACCAATGAACATCTGACAGACGAAGAAATCATCGGCTACGACGAACACGGGCTTCCAAAGTGATCGTCGTAGACACGTCTGCGATTATTGCGATTATCCGGCAGGAAGACGACGCCTCTGCTCTTGCCAATGTCATCGACGAACAGGAGCGTGTCTTCATTTCCGCTGTCAGCTTCGTTGAGACCAGCATGGTCGTGAACGGACGCCGTCTGGATGTAGACCTCGCTAATGTCGAAGCAATGCTCGCGGCGATGAGCATCGAGATTGTGGCGCTGAGTCTGGACGATGGAAAGGCGGCAGTCGCGGGCTTCATGCGTTTCGGAAAGGGCCGACATCGCGCCCGCTTGAATTTCGCCGATTGCTTTTCATACGGCCTCGCGAAAAGCCGGGGCTTGCCGCTCCTCTTCAAGGGCGACGATTTTATCCACACCGACATCGTTCCCGCCTGGCGCCCGTAACGCACCCACAGAGACACATAAGCAACGATGACCGACCTCGCCGACCTGTTTCCCGGATTTGAATCGCACTGGATCGATACCTCGATCGGCCGCATCTTCGCGCGATCGGGCGGCGACGGCCCGCCGCTTCTGCTGCTGCACGGCTACGCGCAGAGCAATGTGATGTGGCACAAGGTGGCGCCGGCGCTCGCCTCGAAATTCACGCTGATCCTGCCGGACCTGCCCGGCTATGGCTGGTCGGTCGCGCCGCGCTCCGGCAAGGGACACGCGCCATACGACAAGCGCTCGATGGCGAAGGTCATGGTCGAGCTGATGGAAAAGCTCGGCTATGCGCGCTTTTACCTCGCAGGCCATGATCGCGGCGGCCGCGTGTCGTACCGCCTCGCGCTCGATCACCCCGGTCGTCTGATCAAGCTTGCCGTGCTCGACATCATCCCGACCTTCGAGATGTGGCACCGCATGGATCACACCCTCGCCATGAAGGTGTGGCACTGGCCGTTTCTCGCGCAGAAATATCCGATGCCGGAAATGCTGATCGAGAAGGCGCCGGTCGAGTATCTCGACTACAAGATGGCAAGCTGGACAAAGGCCAAGGATCTGTCCGCGTTCGACCCGCGTGCGCTCGCGCATTACCGCGCCTTCTTCTCCGATCCGCTGCGCATCCACGCCACCTGCGAGGACTATCGCGCCGGTGCGACGACCGATCTCGGTCACGACGAATTCGACCATGCGGCGCGCAACAAGATCAGCACGCCGATGATCGCGCTGTGGGGCTCGGCCGGCATCCCGAGCGAGAATTCGCCGCTGACGGTCTGGAAGGACTGGGCGAAGGAGGTCTCGGGCAAGCCGATCGATTCGGGACATTTCCTCGCGGAAGAAAATCCGGACGCGACCGCGCGCGCCCTCCTCGAATTCTACCGTCCCTGACCGATGACAGGCATCGACCGGCAGGCGGCGTTTTCCGGCACGAAGGAAGCCGCGCCGGCGCTGGCGATCGATGCGACCCTGCTCGCCGGCTACCTGACCGACCGCGTTGCCGGCTTTTCCGGACCACTGACGATCCGGCAGTTCCGTGGCGGGCAATCGAACCCGACCTATCTGCTCGACACGCCGCAGCGCCGCTATGTGCTGCGCCGCAAGCCGCCCGGCAAGCTGCTGCCCTCCGCCCACGCCGTGGACCGCGAGTTCCGGATCATCGCGGCGCTGTGGAAACAGGGCTTTCCGGTGCCGGAGCCGTTCGTCTATTGCGCCGACGAGGCGGTGGCTGGCACGGCGTTCTATGTGATGGGCTTTGCCGACGGCCGCCTGTTCTGGGACCCGGACATGCCGGGCTCGAACCCGTCCGAGCGCGCCGCCGTCTACGACTCCATGAATGCCACGATCGCGCAGTTGCACGCGCTCGATCCGGCAACGATCGGGCTGTCCGACTTTGGCCGCGGCGAGGGCTATGTCGCCCGGCAGATCGACCGCTGGTCGAAGCAATATCGCGCATCCGAGACCGAAGTCATCGACGACATGGACCGGCTGATCGACTGGCTGCCGCACAACGTGCCGCCGCAGCAGGCGGTGCGCGTCGTGCATGGCGACTATAGGCTCGACAACACGATTGTCGCACACGACAGGCCGGCGATCATTGCGGTGCTGGACTGGGAATTGTCGACGCTCGGCGATCCGCTCGCGGATTTCACCTATCACCTGATGCAATGGCACATGCCGCATTCGGAGAGCCGCGCCGGCACCGGCTCGCTGGTCGGGCTCGATCTGAATGCGCTTGGGCTGCCGGCAATGTCCGACTACGTGGACCTTTATGTTGCCCGCACCGGACTCGACCCGCGCCCGCATCTGCCCGCCTATCTCGCCTATAATTTCTTCCGCATCGCCGCGATCCTGCAAGGCATCATCGGGCGGGTGCGCGACGGCACCGCGACCAGCGAACATGCCCCGGCCAAGGCCGAAATGATCCGGCCGCTGGCCGCGACCGCCTGGCGCTTCGCGAAGGAAGCGGGCGCACGATGAAGACGGTTGCGCTGGCACTGGGCGGCGGCGGCGCGCGGGGCCTTGCGCATATCGCCGTGCTGGAGACACTGGACGAGATGGGCATCCGCCCAGTCGCGATCGCCGGCACCTCGATCGGCGCACTCCTTGGCGCGCCCTATGCCGCCGGCATGACCGGCAAGGAGATCCGCACCCATGTCACCGCGCTGGCGCGCGACCGGTCCGGCCTGTTCGGCAAGCTGCTCGCGGCACGCGCCGGCGGCAGCCTCGGCTCGCTGATCGCATCTGGGTTTCGCAGCGCCGCGTTGATCGATGCGGAAAAATTCTGCGCCCAGTTCCTGCCGGATCGCGTTCCCGACGATTTCAGCGCCCTGCGCATCCCGCTCACGATCATCGCGTCCGATCTGTACGCACGGCGCGAGGCCGCCATCTCGTCGGGTCCGCTGCGGAGCGCGGTCGCTGCCTCGATGGCGATACCGGGCCTCAGCCGTCCGGTGATCTACGAAGGCCGAGTCATGGTGGATGGCGGCGCGACCAACCCGCTGCCGTTCGACCGCGTCCGCAACCTCGCCGATATCGTGATCGCCGTCGATGTCGCAGGTCCCCCGGCCGAGGACTGCACCGCCATGCCGGATTCGGTCGAATGCTATCTCGCAACCATTCTTGTGATGGCGCAGACCATCATCGACGAGAAGGTGAAGCACGGCGCTCCCGATATCGTGCTGCGGCCCAATGTCGGCGTGTTCCGCGCGCTCGATTTCCTCCGGGCCAGCGCGATCCTGCGTGCGGCCGAGCCGGTGAAGGCGGAACTGCGCGAGAAGCTGGGCGCTTTGCTGGCCCGCTGACGTCAGCGCCGCGCGGCAAAGAAATCCTTCAGCAGAATGCCGGCCTCGCTCTCGCCGATCCCGCCGTAGACCTCCGGCCGGTGATGGCAGGTGGGAGACGCGAAGAACCGCACGCCGTTGTCCACCGCACCGCCCTTCGGATCGGCCGCGCCGTAATAGAGCCTGCGGATCCGCGCGAAGGAAATCGCCCCGGCGCACATCGTGCAGGGTTCGAGCGTGACATAGACATCGCAGTCGGTGAGCCGTTCGGTCCCGAGGGCGCGCGCGGCGGCGCGCAGCGCCAGCATTTCGGCGTGCGCGGTCGGGTCGCGGTCGGTCAGCGTGCGGTTGGCCGCGCCCGCGACATATTCGCCGTTGCGCACCACCACGCAGCCGACCGGCACCTCGCCGGCCGCCGCTGCCGCGCGCGCGAGGTCCAGCGCCTGATCCATGAAGCTTTTCGGCATGAAGCCCTTCTATATGGGCGCCCTTATATGGACGCTTTATTCCCGCGCCAATGCCCGGCATAAGGC
>JAEWHY010000599.1 GCA_023387555.1 Pseudomonadota bacterium | reverse complement strand
CGCGCCCGCTGTTCTTCTATGTGAAGCGGGAACACCTCAATAAGGTGCCGGGGCTGCGCGCCTACGTCGCCGCGTTCGTGTCATCCAAGGCAATCGGTCCGGACGGTTATCTGGTCGAAAAAGGGCTGATCCCGCTGCCGGCGAATGAACTCAAGGCGACACAGGCGAACGGCGAGGCGCTGGCGCCGCTACATCTGGAGTGATCGCAGCCGCACCAGCAGGCGCCGGTCTGCGCGCCCTGCGAAAGACAAGCCCGCGCTCAATGCGGCAGCTTGTCCGCTATGATTCCGAGCCGATGGATTTCCGGCTGTTTGACGAAGAGATCGCCGTCTTTCGCCTTCTCCATCAGGGCGGCCGCGACCTTGCCATTGAGATGAGCGTTGACGCCGGCCTCATCGTCGAAGGTGTCGAAGATCGAGAAGCGAGACGGCCCTTCCTGGAGGGCGAACCAGCTTCTGGTGCCGGGCTCGGCATCTGCGAGCGGCAGCGCGGAGCGCAGGAATTCGGCAACAGCGGCTTCCTTGCCGGGCTTCGCTTCGAGCGGAACGTACAGCGCATATTTGGTCATCGCGGGACTCCTGTGGAACGCAAGTGATCACACACGGACAACACGGCGGCGGGCAGCGACGTTCCCGCCGGGCCCGGTCAGTCGCAATCGGCATGTGCTGATTGCTCTGGTTTTTTTACGGTGCGGTGTCGTGCCGTCCTGAACTACTCCGGTCTCCGGACCCATCGCCTATCTGCGAGACGGATTTGCAGAACCGGACGGCCGCAGATGCGGCGCGAGGATCGCTTTCAACGTGGCTTCCGACACCCGGTCGGCCTCCTTGTCGTTCATACCGCACACATCCTTGAGCGCGATGTAGGCCTCGATGCCGGATGCCGCCGCGAGCGCATGGGCGAGCTGCTGAAAATCGGAAGCCTTCATCACGCCGCGGAGCGGCTCGAGGGCGAACTCGAACATCGGCACACGGCGGGCGGCACGAAGCGGCGCGCGCGGCTTGCCCTTTGCCGCGACCCACGCTTCGAGCGCCTTCGCAAGGAAGATCCGGTGCGCCATCTCGTTCCTGCGCGTAAACGCGAACCAGAAACGATGGACAAGCAAGACGCGTTTCTCCACCTCCGGTTCGTCTCCCACGATCTGCCTGACGTCCTTAACCTCGGCATCCAGAATGGCCTCGCGGATCAGGTCGTCGGCCGTCGCGAAGTAGCGATAGGCTGTCGCCTTCGAGATCGCAGCGTTGTCGGCGACGGCGGCGACGGTGACCGGCTCATGCCGATCGATCATGGCCCGTGCGGCCTGCAGCAGCGCGTGCCGCGTCCGCAATTTCTGATTCACCCGTCCAACACTCAGGTCCATGCCGGCCCATTCCGAAATCTCTTGAGACTCTTGTCTCATAATGATATTGTAGTCATATAATACAAGCCCTGAAAGCGAGGTTGCGCATGACGACGATGCACGCCACCGATACCTTTCATTTTGCGGGCAATCTGCTGCGCCTGCGGACACGGACCGCGGATACCGACGGCAAGTTTTCACTGGTCGAGGTCAGAACCGCGCCTGGCGCCGGCGCGCCGCCCAATCGTCACCCGGGCGAGAACGAAGCGTTCTACGTGGTCACGGGGCGCTTCGAGTTCGTGATGGAAGGCGAGGCAACGACTGTCGGCGCGGGCGAATTCGTCCGCATTCCGAACGGCGCCCTGCACAGCTTCCGCAATGTCGGCCCCGAGGCCGGCACGATGCTGATCACGATCTGGCCGGGATCAGGTCACGACACCTTCTTCAGCGAGGCCGGTGAACCTATGCCGTCCGGCACCACCGCCTTCCCGGCGCCGAGCGGCCCGCCCGACATCGCCAAGGTGAAGGCGATCGGTCAGCGCTGCGGGATCGAATTCATCCTGGACTGAGACTTGGCTTCAGCGCGGCCACAGCGGTAGCGGCGCGGTCTATGCGGCCCGCCGCTACACATCCACCTTGAGCGCGGCAATGAACGCCTCCTGCGGGATGTCGACCTTCCCGTACTGGCGCATCTTCTTCTTGCCTTCCTTCTGCTTCTCCAGAAGCTTGCGCTTGCGGGTGGCGTCACCGCCGTAGCATTTCGCGGTCACGTCCTTGCGCAGCGCACGCACCGTCTCGCGCGCGATCACCTTGCCGCCGATCGCGGCCTGGATCGGCACCTGGAACATGTGCGGCGGGATCAACTCCTTCAGCTTCTCCACCATCGCGCGGCCGCGCGACTCGGCGCGGGTGCGATGCACCAGCATCGCCAGCGCATCGACCGGCTCGGCATTGACCAGGATCTGCATCTTCACGAGATCGGACGGCCGATAGTCGGTCAGGTGATAGTCAAACGAGGCGTAGCCCTTCGATACCGACTTCAGGCGATCGTAGAAATCGAACACCACTTCGTTCAGCGGCAGTTCGTATTTCACCATCGCGCGGTTGCCGACGTAGGTCAGTTCTTTCTGCACGCCGCGGCGGTCCTGGCAGAGTTTCAGCACCGAGCCGAGATATTCGTCGGGCGTCATGATCGTCGCCTCGATCCACGGCTCCTGGATCTCCTCGATCTTCACAACGTCCGGCATGTCGACCGGATTGTGAATCTCGATCTGGCTGCCGTCGGTCAGCGTCATCTTGTAGATGACGCTCGGCGCGGTCGCGATCAGGTCGAGGTTGAATTCGCGCTCCAGCCGCTCCTGGATGATCTCGAGGTGCAGCAGCCCGAGGAAGCCGCAGCGGAAGCCGAAGCCGAGCGCGGCCGAGGTTTCCATCTCGAAGGAGAAGCTGGCGTCGTTGAGGCGCAGCTTGCCCATCGCAGCGCGCAGATCCTCGAACTGCGCGGCATCGACCGGGAACAGGCCGCAGAACACCACCGGGATCGCCGGCTTGAAGCCGGGCAAGGGTTCGGTCACCGGCTTGCGGGCATCGGTCAAGGTGTCGCCGACGCGGGTGTCGGCCACTTCCTTGATCGAGGCGGTGAGAAAGCCGATCTCGCCGGGTCCGAGTTCGTCCACCTCGACCTTCTTCGGCGTGAACACGCCGACGCGGTCGACGTCATAGACCGCCCCGGTACCCATCATCTGGATGCGGTCGCCCTCCTTCAGGGTGCCGTCGACGATGCGCACCAGCACGATGACGCCGAGATAGGGGTCGTACCAGGAATCGACCAGCAGCGCCTTCAGGGTGCCGTTGCGGTCGCCCTTCGGCGGCGGCAGGCGGTTGACGATCGCCTCCAGCACGTCCGGAATGCCAACCCCGGTCTTCGCCGAAATCGGAATGGCATCCGAGGCGTCGATGCCGATCACATCCTCGATCTGCTGCTTGACCTTTTCCGGCTCGGCGGCCGGCAGGTCGACCTTGTTCAGGACCGGCACGATCTCGTGGTTGTTGTCGATCGCCTGGTAAACGTTTGCGAGCGTCTGAGCCTCCACGCCCTGGGAGGCGTCGACCACGAGGAGCGAGCCCTCGCAGGCGGCGAGCGACCGGTTCACCTCATAGGCGAAGTCGACGTGGCCGGGCGTGTCGATCAGATTGAGAATGTACTCCTTGCCGTCCTTGGCACGGTACTTCAGGCGCACGGTCTGCGCCTTGATCGTGATGCCGCGCTCGCGCTCGATGTCCATCGAGTCGAGCACCTGCTCCTTGCCCGCCATTTCCCGCGCGTCCATCGCCCCGGTGAGCTGGATCAACCGGTCGGCAAGCGTCGACTTGCCATGGTCGATGTGCGCGACGATGGAAAAATTGCGGATGTTGTCGATGGTTGCCGCTGTCATGGCGGGCGGGATAGCATTGCGGGAAAAGGGCTACAAGCAAACGATAACAGGCCGGGCCCCGGCCATCGGGAGGAACATGAGTTGGTGACGATCCGGCCCGCCACGGAAGCCGATTTACCCGCGATTCTGGCGATCTATAACCACGCCGTCACGAAGACGATGGCGATCTGGAACGAGGCCCCCGCCACGCTGGACAGCCGGCACATCTGGTTCGCAACGCGGCGTCAGGCCGGTTTCCCGGTGCTGGTGGCGGATGCGGACGGGGTCCAGGGCTATGGCAGCTTCGGCGAGTTCCGGCCTTTCGAGGGCTACCGGCACACGGTGGAGCATTCGGTCTATGTGCTGGACGAGGCGCAGGGCAAGGGCCTCGGCCGGATGCTGCTGCAGGCCCTGATCGAGGAAGCGCGCGGCATGGGCAAGCGGGTCATGATCGGGGCGATCGATGCCTCGAACTACGCCTCGCTGGCGTTGCACGAAACCATGGGGTTCGAGGAAGCCGGCCGCCTGCCGGGCGTCGGCGAGAAATTCGGCAAAAGGCTCGATCTGGTGCTGGTGCAGCTGACGCTGTGAGGGGCTCCGGCCAGCGAGGCCGAGCATTCCGGGAAAACGCTTCCCAGCCCGGCGTCTCCTCAGTCCAGCTCCTGGACGCCGCCTCCCGATACGGTCAGCACCTGGCCGCTGACCCATGACGACGCCGGCGCACACAGGAACAGCGCCGCATAGGCGATATCCTCGGCCTCGCCGAGGCGGCCGAGCGGGGTATGTTTCAGCATCGCGCGCTCGATATCCCGGTTCAGAACGCTCGCAAGCGCATCCGTCCGGATCGCTCCCGGCGCAATCGCGTTGACCCGGATGCCCTTTGGGCCAAGATCGAAGGCGATGTTGCGGGTCAGGTGGTTCACCGCCGCCTTGGACGACGCATAGGAGGCCATCCGCGCGTTTTTGTTCTCTCCGGCCATCGACGAGATGTTCAGGACGGCGCCGCCGCCAGCGGCTTCCATGTGCGGGGCAGCGAGTTGTGTCAGGCGAAACAGCGAAAACAGATTCAGTTCGAATGCCCATCGGAAATCGTCCATCGGCATATCGAAGGGCTTGGGTCCGCCACCGCCCGCATTATTCACCAGAACTGTGAGCCGACCGAAATTTGTCATGGCGGTCTCAACGACATTCTTCAGGTCGTTCTCGTGCGTGACGTTGCAAGCCACACCCACCGCCTTGCCGCCCGCATCGACGATATCCGACGCGACCGCCTTTGCGGTTTCGTGTCTCAGGTCGCTGACGACAACGGCCGCACCCGCACTCGCGAAGAGCCGCGCAATGCCGCGCCCGATACCAGCGCCTGCGCCCGTGACGATGGCAACATGGCCATCCAGTCGGAATTTCGCCGGATCGAACATGGCCGCCCTCGCGTAGCGCCCGCGCTACTTGGGCCCCGCATTTTTGTCGGTCTCCAGCGGCGCGTCCTGCGTCACCAGCATGGTCTCGTCAGCCAGCAATTCGCGCAGCGCACCGATCGCCTCAATCCCATCGTCGTCGGTCGCGGCGGCTTTCAGGCGGTGGTAGGCGTCCCGCCATGGCGCCGGTCGGCCGATCTGCAGTTCTTCCTCGACAAAGGCCAGCGCCTCCGAGAGGTGCCGCAATTCGCGGGGCTTGGGATGGTCCTTGACGACAATCGGGGGAGCGATCGGGAAATTCCCATCCATGGCTGGTTGCCTTTCATGCCGGGCGGATTCGGTCCGCTGGGACGCGGGTGAACTCCGCGCTGCCCCCCAGCAGCGCTCAACGACTCAAACGTCTTCGTTCTCGAATGTTTCCCGGCCCTACCAATTCCATGAGTTTCGTGCGCTGAGACGGCGCGGGAGAAGACACCGCAGGGCAGAGGCAAGCTGGCGGCTAAACCTTCTTCTTGCCGGACGCATTCTTCTCATTCAGGGCCGCCGCGGCCCGGAACAGCGCCTTGAATGACGTCTCATCGATGGTGTCGCCCTCCAGAATATCGATCGCGCGCCGCATATTGCCGTCGAGGCCTGCATTGAACAGGCCGGACGGGTCGGCGAGCGCCGCGCCTCTCGCAAAAGTCAGCTTTACCTTGTCCTTGTAGATTTCCCCGGTGCAGACGATGCCGTGGCACTCCCAGACCGGAACGCCCGCCGGATTCGTCGGCTTCTGCCACTTCACGGTCTCGACCGCGTCCGGGCGGGCGTCCTTGATGAGCTTGCGCATGCGCGCGAGCGTTGCAGCGCGCCAACCGGCGGCCGCAACCTTTTCCTTCGCCGCCTTTGTCACTGTCATGACGTTTCCCTTTCCGCCATGTGATCAGCTCCGGCATCGCGCCGAATCGATCGCCTGACATTCCGCTCACATCTTCTCGCCCGGCAGGGCGGCGGCCTGCTTCACCCATTCGGCGAACTGCGCCTCGTCGAGCGCATCGTCCTCGCGAATGTCGAGATAGCGCACCTCCTTTTGCGTTGAGGCGCCGGGCGGCACGGGACGCAGCGATGCGCCGCGGAAGAACGCGACCTTGATGTATTTCGTGAACACATGAAAGCTGAGGAAGTAGCGGTTCTCCTCAAGGCCGTAGAGCGGCGAATTCCACTTCACCGCCTTCAGCACACCCGGAACACTGCGGGTGACCAGCGCGTCGATGCGCCGCCCGACATCGCTTTTCCAGCCCGGCATTGCGGCGATATAGGCCTGTACCGGCGCATCGCCGTAGCCCTTGGCGATTTGCGGATTGCCTCCGGAGAGGAGTCGTGGCTCGTCGCCTGCTTGCGATGTGTCGCGTGGCCTTGCTGTCTTGGCCGCCGCGCGCTTAGCCACAGCGCTCTTGGCGGCTTTTGACCGGGTTCCGGTTGCCTTGCTGACCATGACGCCCCCCGCTCGCGATCCCTCACTGCGATACAGCAGCACGAATTCACAGGGCGGGCAAACGAGAGCAGCGACTGCGACAGCGAAGAGCAAACGGCTGTTGCGAGCGGGTGTCCCCGCCTCTCGCAACGACGTTGCGCCCGGATTGATCACTCCCCCACAATCTCACGGCTTGATCGCGAGAATATCCTCTAGCGTCGGGAACAGAAGCTTGCGGCATCTGTCCAGCGAATCCAGCCTGTATTGATAATCCGCGCGCGCCTTGGCGAGCTGCGTTTCCTTTTCAGCGACCGATGACAGCGCCTCGTTGCCCTCCTTCAACAGCTCCCGGGAGCGTTCAACCGATCTTTCGAAGAAATCCCTTTTGGCCTTCATCGCGGCAACTTCGTCCGGCCCCTTGTCGCAACCGGCGTCCCATCCCCTGCGGAAGGTTTCGTACAGCGTCCTGATCGGAAGCGCCTCCCCGCCGCCGAAGTGCTTGGCGAGGAGACTCATCGCTTCGTATTGAGCACTCACGAAAACAAGATTGTTCTCCGAAACAACAACCTGCCGACGATTCCACTCATGCTTGAGCTGGGCGACTTCGAGTTCGATAAGCGGGATCCGCGTTTTCTTGTAGAGATCTTCCTTCTGCCTGAGCAGGACCTCATCGCGGGCGAGTTCTGCCTTGTCGGCGTCGAGTTGTAGACGCGCCATCATCACCTGATAGCCATAGGACCGCGCGTAATCGACCAGCAGGAGGACAGCGATCTGATTGTTGTTGGCGGAAGCGTCATCGGACGCTGCGCGCGCCGTTGAGCCGCTCCCGGCGAGAAGGAACGCGGCGGCTGCAAGAGCCGCCAGACAACGGACAGCCCGCCGTCCCCTTGGCAATCCCGCCCGATCACGCGCCGAACAATCGCACGACACCGCCGCCTCCATGGACCTTGATGGTCTGGCCGCTGACCCAGCCGCTGGCCCGCGAGCACAGCCAGAGCATCGCGTTGGCGACATCCTCGGGGCGCCCGGCACGACCCGTCAGATTGTCAGGATGCCTGAGACGGTCCTGCACCGCCGGATCGATGCCTGCGGCCTCGTATCCCGCGGTGACGATCGTTCCGATCAGAACGGAATTCACGCGCACCCTCTTGTTCAGCATGTGCGCGAGCGACACCATCATCTGATTCAGCGCCGCCTTTGCCGTTGCGTAGGCGAGAATGTCGTATGCCGGGGTGGCAGACGAATACGATCCGGAATTTGTGATCGACGCGTTCTCGGACTTCAGCAGATGCGGCAGGCACGCCATGCTCATCCGGTACGCGCTGATGGTGTTCAGCTTGTAGGATGCGATGAAATCATCCTCGGAGATTGCGGTGGGATCTTCATGACGGCGGCCCCACCCCACGTTGTTGACCAGCGTGGAGATGCCGCCGAATGCGGCCACCGTCGCGGCCACGACCGACTTGATGTCCTCCATCTTGGTCACGTCGCACGCCATGCCACGGCACTCATTGCCGGTCTGGCTGGCAATCTCCGCGGCGGTTTTCGCGGCCAGGTCACCATTCAGATCGGCGATCATCACCTTCGCGCCGGCGCCACTCAGGATTTTGACAATCCCCGCGCCGATGTTCTGGGCGCCGCCGGTGACGATGACATTGCTACCGTCCATCCTGAACTCGGCGAAGGCGTCATACTGGGCCATTGTTTCATCCCGTGGCGCCGGGGCGCGTAAGGCACCGACTTCATCAACGCCGGCCCGAGGACTATTCTCCGGATCATCCGGCCGGATAACGCGCCTGTGATGCACGCAGCGCGCCGGGAGGACAAAACTCTGCCGGACTGAACATTGCCGCGGCCGGTGCGTTTGCCGCAGAGCGGGCCGGCCATAATCGAAATCTCGGATCGGCTCGCAACGGCCCCCAAGGAGCGCCATGCTTTCGCGCTTCAATTCACGCTTAGTCTGTCACCGATAGCGTAGCTTCAGCGTCGAGGGGCGTCGTCCCGGCTCGACCGGCGTTCTTCCCGGTGTGCATCACAGCAAGCGGAAGATTCCCATGAAGGATTTCCCTTGGGGGACTCTCTGGAGCCTGATGTTCATGACGATGGGCCCGATCCGCGCCGTTGCTGTTTTTTCTAACGTCGGAACCTCGGACGCCGATCCGGGCGTCCGCAGGCTGGCCGCGCAGGCATCGGCCATCGTGGCCGGAGCCTTCCTGCTGACGGTCCTGATCGGAAATTCCGTTCTCGTGGCTTGGGGCGTCAGTTTCCCCGTCCTGATTGGAACCGGCGGCCTGATCCTCGCGATTCTGTCGCTTCAAAGCATTCTGAATGTTCAACCGGTCGCAGGCCAACCCCTGGACCCGGCAAAGACGCCTGCCGCCACCATCGCGTTTCCCGGGCTGTTCCCGCCGATCGCGGTCACAATACCGCTGATCTTCGCCGTGCCATTTCCGGGTTACGACACCAAGATCGGCATCATCGTCATGGGCCTTGCTCTGATCGCGCTGAACTGGCTGTTGATGCGCCGATCGAAAACCATCATGCGTGCGATTGGACCGGTCCCGCTGCAATTGCTCGGAGCGGTATTCGGCGTGCTGCAGCTTGCCCTTGGCATCGAGTTTATCGCGGATGCGTTTCGCATGCTTTGAATGAGGCGGGGCGATACAACGCCCCGGATCGGCTAGGCACCCGATCGAAAAAAATGGCCGGGCATTGCCCGGCCATTTCCGTATTCCAGCTTCGCGAAGCCGCGATCAATACCGGTAGTGTTCCGGCTTGTACGGGCCGTCCTGCTTCACGCCGATATAATCGGCCTGTTCCTTGGACAGCTTGGTCAGCTTCACGCCGATC
>JAEWHY010000184.1 GCA_023387555.1 Pseudomonadota bacterium | reverse complement strand
ACTTCGTCGATGGCGAGGTCCGGATAGGCGCCGTCGCCCTTGCTCCGCGTCAGCCGTTCGAGCGAGACCGCAGCCTTCAGCTCATAGCCGTCGAACAGGGCCGCGGCCGCGTCATGCGAGCCAGAATGAACGCCAAGGATGAGCTGGGACATCAGAGAGGGATCGGCGATTTCGGAGGGCGGCAAGCTTTACCGGCATTTCCCGGGCGGGACAACCGCCGCCGCCGCTAGAATCGGCCGTGGCGCAGCTTGGTCAGGTAATTGCCGACAAATTTTTCCGGGCCGACATGGACAATGGTTTCTGTGACCACCGACCAGATTTCCCCGCCGCAGCCCTCGACCCAGCGCTGGCAGAAGGACGCGTCCTCGCCGCCATAGAGGCCGTGTTCGTTCGGCATCGGCTCGAAACACTGCAGCACGCCCTTGGTGAGCCCGAAATTGGCGTAGGTGTTCTGGATATGCTCGCACCAGAGTTCGGGATAGCGCTGCCGGATACGGTCGAACACTTCTCGCTTGATGAGCATGACACCCGTTCCGGTCATCCGGACGCGGATGCAGGGGCCGTCGACCATCAGGTCCATGGACGTACGCCCGTCGCCCTTGCTGTCTTCGATGAAGTCGATGGAGCCCGCGTTGGCGTAGTCCTGCGCCACTAGGCGGGCAACGGCGGGATCGGAAATCTCGCCGCTCAGGGCGTGGAATTTGGCGAGGTCGAGCCCGCGCAGCGGCGCAATCGAACCGACAACCGGCTTGTCGGCGGCAATCATGCGCTCGATCAGGGAGGGTGCGAATCCCATGTCGGCGTCCACAAAGAGCAGGTGGGTATAGCTCTCGTCCTGCATCACGAGGCTCGCATACAGGTTTCGCACGAAGGACAGCACCGACAGCGACACGAATTTGTGCTGAAAGCGGATGTGCGGGTGCTTCTCGCGGAAATGATCGAGCAGCCAGATCAGCGCGTCGCAATAGGTCGTGGTCACCTCGCCGCCATAGGCGGGCGTCGCGATCATGATTTTCATGGCGGCTCCCCGAATCGTCCGGCCGATCATCGCACTTTCATGCGTCTGCGGCGGCGGCTATATCGCCGCCCGGAGATCGCGATGCCAGGTGCAGGAACAGACAAGACCAGGAATTGGGTGGCCGAGCCGGCGCCGGTGGTGATTCTCGTCGAATCCCAGCTCGGGCAGAATGTCGGCGCGGTGGCGCGGGCGATGGCCAATTTCGGATTGTCCGAATTGCGCCTCGTCAATCCGCGCTTCGATTGGCCGAGCCGCGAGGCGGCGATCATGGCATCCGGCGCCGACCGGGTGCTGGAGGGCGCCGCGCTGTTCGGTACGCTCGCCGAGGCGATCGCCGATTGCCATTTCGTGATCGCGGCGACCGCGCGTTCGCACGATCAGGCCAAGCCGGTGGTCGGTGCCGACGAGGCGGCGCAGGCCGCCGCGCCCCGGATCGCGGCGGGCGAAAAGGTCGCGCTGGTGTTCGGCCGCGAGCGCAACGGCCTCGAGAACGACGAGGTCGGACTCGCCGACGCGATCCTGACCCTGCCGGTCAATCCGGCTTTCGCCTCGCTCAATCTCGGGCAGGCGGTGGTGATCGCCGGCTACGAATGGTTCAAGCTGAAGATGGCCGGCACGCTGCCCTTCGCCGCGCCGGAAAAATCGCCGCCGGCTCCGAAGGAGCAGCTGCTGTCGTTTTTCGGCGATCTTGAGCGCGAGCTTGAACGGATCGAATATTTCCGGCCGCACGAGAAGCGCGGCACCATGACCGTCAACATGCGCAACATCTTCACCCGCATGCAGCCGACCCAGCAGGATATCCGCACCTTGCATGGGATCGTGATGGCGCTGGTCGAGGGGCGGAAGGGGCCGGCGCGCGGCGGCTTGCTCGATGGGCCGGAAGCCGAGATGCTGCGCAATCTCCTGGCGCAGCACGGCAAGGCCGAGATCGTGCGCGCGGATTCGCCGGTGCGCGGACTGGCCCGCCTGCTGCGACGCAATCCCACCGATGCCGAGCGCGCGCTCTGGGCCGCGATCACGGCCGACCGGCGTTTTGCAGCGCTCGGGTTCAAGAGGCAGACCCCGATCGGTCCGCATGTGGCGGATTTTGTCTCGTTTCCGCTGCGGCTGGTGGTCGACGTCACGCCGGACAGCGAGGAGGCCAAGGCGGCGGACGCGCGGGCCCAGAAGCTCGCCTGGATGCGGGAGCGGGGTTACCGGATCGTGCAGGTGCAGGCAGGCGAGGTGGCGAAGGGTGTCGACGGGGTGCTCGCGAGCATTCTGCGCGTTGCGGACGAGTCGCCCGGCGGCGTGGCGCGGGGCTGATGAGATTGCAGAGCTAGAACGCTCGCCGTGTCGGGCGGATACGAAATACGGTGAGTTCGATCAGATAGCCGTCTTTCGCGCCCTTGCCGGGCAACCCCCGCCCGACGACACGCCTCATGTATCGGCGGTCGATCGGCGGGCTTTGCGGTGGCTGTGCCATTGTGCAGATCCGTTTGGATTGCCGGTCATCCGGCGCCCCACCCGCGACCTGTCACGCCAGGCCGCAGGTGGACGCAAGTTGGATTGTCAGCAGGAGCTGCAATTGCGGATCCCGCCATCGCATGCCTTGCCGTCGAGCTGGCAGCGCGCGAAGCATGCGCCAAATCCGCGCTTCGGCATGCAACATGCCGCGCAATCGAAATTGAGCTGCGCCAGTTGCGCATGCACATACGCCATGCGTTTGCGGTCAACTGGTCTGGATTGTGCCGGAAGGTTCATCTCGCGTTCCTTTCAGGACTGGTGCGTTAGATGGACACGCATGTTCCGAGGCAGTTGCCCAAGACACAAGGGCCGATGCAGCGACCGTCGCACCCGCACTCGAGTTGAGCGACCGCGTTCTGAGCTGCCGCCGCGAGCCTTTTCTGCCGGTCGACGGGCCTTGCCTGTTTCGGTTGCAGCATCGCTGACGATTGATAGGCCTTCATTGCAGTCCTCCTTTGTGAAACCTCACTTTCAATTCAACTCGTCGTCGTTATTCTCAGCTCAGACTGCCTGAGCGCGACGCCCAGCTGCGGACGGTGCCGACGGACACCGGAATCACTTCGCTGACATCCACGGTGTACCGATAGATGCGGTTCGGACGCCGCTCGTCCTCGTCGTCGAACATCACCAGTTCGACGTCCCAGCAATCGGAATCCGGCCGGCAGATCGGACTCTTGACCACCTTGATGGTGTCGAGAACGAAGCTGCGTCGGGCAGCATCCGCAAATGTTCGACGCGCCTGGTAGGCGTTGGTCGCCGCAAAGTTGATGGCGCGATCCTTGGGGCTCACACCGAGGTTGCGCAGCTCGTAGTAGACGCGATTGAGGAAGTTCAGCAGTTCTTCGTCCGAGGCCTGCGCATCGGCCGCGACGCCCTCATGCGTTGCGCGGATCAGATCTTCCGATCTCCATTTGTACATGCCGCGCAAATCCGGAACGACGACGGGTACTGTCATGCCGTTCAGCAGACGTGTCGAACCGGAGATAAATCCGGGGACTGAAACGCGCTGTTCGGACCCGGCGTCATCGAGACTGGACCTGAGTGCGTCCAGTATCGCTGCATAGGTCTGCGGAGCGAACGGGCCCGCCGGCTGAATTGCATAGAGCGGCACCTGCTCCTGCATCAGGATGAAGGTGAGCCCGGCCGTGAATTGCGGATTTTCGCGCAGGAAGTCGAATAGCTCCGACGGGTTGTTTGCCCGCAGCGGATCGTCCATCTGCTGCACGAACAGGTCGTGCCGTGCTTCGGTTCCGAAGTCGAACCAAAGCGCGCCGATCGCATAGACCAGTTGCGGCGGCTGGCCGCCGCCGCAGGCGCAGGCCTGTTGGATGAGGCCGGGCGATGCTGTGCTGACGGACCGCTGAACCGACGGCAGCGGTGTGGTGGCAGCGTTGTTCTGTTCGACCTTCGGTGCTTCCGTCTCGCTGTCCGGATGCGTCTGACAGTGGCAAGCCGATTGCAACACGGCCTGCGCCGCAGCCTCGCCAGCAGCGCTCGCGTGGATACTACTGATGTCACTCATGACCGGATGATCCTCCCCAGACTCGAATTCTTGGACAATCTTGGGTTGCGCGCTGTCGCCGCGGGTGGCCGCTCGCACTTCGGCTTTTCCGATGTGATGGAGCATGGCGAGCGCCGCAGCCGCATCGAGCATCCCGGCAAGACACCGGTCCGCGGTGCCGCCGACTTCAGGCTGGCATGGCACGGCCGTGGCTATGAGAATTTTGCCGATGTCGCTCGCGCGCAGGCGATAGCCGTGACGGTCGGCCTCAGACAGCAGCAAGGCAGCGACACCCGATACGACCGCGGCGGCAAAGCTGGTACCGGTTGCGAATTCGATCCCGCCAGCGGACTTTGCGACGACGAGCTTTTCTCCCGGTGCGAGAATGCCGTTGCTGCGGTACGGCAACCCCAGTTGCTCGCGTCGATTGGCCGGCCCGCAGCGCCATGCGCGCCGACCGCCAGAACCGAAGGCACTCCGGCAGGCAGATGCAGACAGGCGCAGCCATCGTTGCCTGCCGCCGCCACGACGAGCGCGCCGTCCTCAGCGCAGCGGCGCAAAGCCTGATCGAGATGAGCATCGGGTTCGGGGATGTGCGCCTTCTGACCCGCGCTCACATTGATGATCGGCACATGGCGTTCGAGCGCGAATGTGATCGCGCGGGCGAGGTCGAGCTGCGACGCCGGTCTCGGTCCCCCCTGCCATTGCCCGCCAAAGAAAATAGGGAGAACGAGACCGGAAACGCCCGGTGCAAGACCCGAAAGCTCGGCGCTGCTTCCGAAGATAACGCTGCAGACGCGGGTGCCGTGAGGATCCGGCGCGGCATTGCCGGCCGGGACCATGGTGCTAACGATTTCGATGGAGGCGCCTTGCAACGCCGGATGCGTCAGATCGGGCAGGCCATCCACCACGCCTACGGTAATCGAAGGGGAGCCTGGAAAGAGGCCGGCAAGTGCTTGCCTGATCGCAAGCAGCGGGTCTGGAGCGCTCCGGTCCATAATGCGAGGCTCAAAGCCTGTGTAACCACTGGTTGTAATTTGTAACTTAAGATTTAATTAATGTCAAACACCACTAATGCGAGTGGCGGATCCAAGCGATTGAACGATCGGGATTGCGCTGGCTCAGATCGCAGCTGCAACCTCTCGAAAGCCGTGCTTCCGTGTGGAAGTGACAGCAAACAGCAATTGCAAGTGGCAATCGAACGTGGCGGCGATCCACCGCCGCGCACTCAGAAGCCGCGCATCGGCCACTCAGAAAATGAAACGCATCGGCCACTCAGAAAATGAAAAGATGAGTGACGCTTAGGCCGGCATTCGGCGATGGCTTATTTCAACTTTTCCAGATGCGCCGCGGTGCCGGTGCGCAGGAAGGTCAGGTCGCTCGCCACTGCCAGGAACCGGAAGCCCTGTTTCGCCTTGGCGAGGGCGCGGTCCGCATCGCGGCAATACAGGGCCGGAATTTTCTTGTGCTTGTCGCAAGCCTTGAGCACGCGTTCGAGCGCAGCCTCGACGTCGGCCGAATGCGAGTCCATCGAGGCGCCGTTGGACAGGCTGCAGGACAGATCGGACGGACCGACGAACAGGGAATCGATGCCGGGCATCCCGGCGATCGCATCGAGATTGTCGAGCGCGGCACGGGTCTCGATCATCGCGAAGCTGATCGTGGTCTCATTGGCGTCAGCGATATAGAGCTTCTGGTCCGGCACCCGCGCCAGCATGCCGGCGCGATGCGCACCGATCGAGCGCTCGCCGACCGGAGGATATTTTGCGACCTGTACGAAGTCGCGCGCTTCGGCGGCGCCATTGATCATCGGCGCGATGATGCCTTCGGCGCCGAAATCCAGCATCCGGCTGACGGTCGCGTTTTCCCACAGCGGCACCCGGACCACCGGAGCGGCACCCGCAAGATGCACCGACGCGATCGCTGCAAGCGCGGAGGCGGTGTCCCACATGCCATGCTGCATGTCGAGCGTGACGGCGGAAAAGCCTTCGCGCGCTATCGCCTCGCAGATCAGCGGCTCCGGCAGGCCGCACCAGGCCGAATACACGATTTCGCCGGCGCGAAGCCGGCGGGCAAGTGAGAAGGCAGCATTGGCCATGGATGTTCGCTTTCCGGCGGGGGCAGGCGTTACGGCGTCACCAGAGGTTACAGCTTCACGATGGCGACCTGATAGTCGTTGTGCACCATTCGGTACTGGCCTTCGATGGCCTTGAGGAAGGCATCGATGCCGGGCTTGGGATTGTCCATCGGTTCGGGCATTTCGGCCCATTGATAATCGTCGAGGATGACGAGGCCGCCCGGCGCCATCAGCGGCCAGGTGAGGGCGCTGTCGGCATAGACCTCGCGCGCCCGGTGGCCGCCATCGATATAGGCGAGGTCGAAGCGGCGTTCGGTGAGGCCAAGCTCGATCAATGCGTCGATCGAGGACGCCTTGAGTTTTTCAAGGCGTCCCGCGAACGCACGGGTGTTGGCATCGAAACGGTTCTCGACGGTGCGAAGCAACTCGGCGTCGGCTTTGTTCCTGGCCGCCGCCTCCTGGTGCTCTTGTCCGCCGGCGAATGTGTCGACGCAGGTCAATTGCATCTGCGGCAGGTAGTTCAGGAAGAACAGCGCCGAGCGACCCTCCCAGGAGCCGATTTCGAGCATGCGCGACGGCCGGTCACGATAGGGCGCAAGCAGCGTCATCCAGTTCGGAAAATGCCACGACGTCCAGTCGCTGACGAAGGACTTGCCCTTATACCAGCGCGCCGCTTCTTTGATCGAGACCGGTGGCAGGGAGGGTTGCATGGGTCTGGCCCCGTTTTACTGGCCGGCCTGGATCTGTTTCACCGCCTCGGCCAGAA
This sequence comes from Pseudomonadota bacterium, assembly GCA_023387555.1. Taxonomy (GTDB): domain Bacteria; phylum Pseudomonadota; class Alphaproteobacteria; order Rhizobiales; family Xanthobacteraceae; genus Pseudorhodoplanes. The sequence goes on along the minus strand of JAEWHY010000184.1, from coordinate 7,003 downwards.
GTTCCTGCATCTTGCTCAGGACTTCCTGCTCGCTCGCCTTGCCGGCGAGATCGCCGACCACCTTGCGGATGACGTCGCCGTCGCCGGGTTCCTCGAAATCGGCCGCAACAACTTCCTTGGAATAGGCGTCGGCGTCCGCGCCGGTCTTGCCAAGGAGTCCAGCGGCCCACAGGCCGAGCAGCTTGTTGCGCCGCGCCGTGGCCTTGAACTTCAGTTCCTCATCGTGCGCGAACTTTTTCTCGAAGCCTTCTTCGCGCTTGTCGAACGTCGTCATCTGCTCCTCACTGGCGGCTGATTCTGGTCGGACATATATGGAGCGTCTGGCCGCACCGATCAAAGGTCGGTGCGCACACTAGCATGCGAAAATTGCCGCAGGAAACTGGCGGATCCTCAAATGCGGCGCGCTGGCATACGAAATTCGGGCCGTCAAGGCAGCATTGGCGATTCGTACCGGCCACCCATATGCGGAACCGGTGCGCAATTGTATCTACCCGGTCGATCGGCTAGGTTGGCCCAACGGACTGGACGACCCGTCTGATGTGTCGCGCCGTTCGCCCCCGCCGCGGACTTCAAGAACACCAACAGGAACCCCGGCTTTCGATGGACTTCCACAAAACACGGTATATTCCGATGAGCCGCCGTCGCCGCATCTATGAAGGCAAAGCCAAAGTCCTCTACGAGGGCCCCGAGCCCGGCACCCTGATCCAGCACTTCAAGGATGACGCCACCGCGTTCAATGCCAAGAAGCATGAGGTGATCGAAGGCAAGGGCGTGCTGAACAACCGGATCTCGGAGTATGTTTTCCAGAATCTGAACGATATCGGCGTTCCGACCCATTTCATCCGCCGGCTCAACATGCGCGAGCAGTTGATCCGCGAAGTCGAGATCATCCCGCTCGAGGTCGTGGTGCGCAATGTGGCGGCAGGTTCGCTGTCGGCGCGGCTCGGCATCGAGGAAGGTACACAACTGCCGCGATCGATCATCGAGTTCTACTACAAGAACGATCAACTCGGCGATCCGATGGTGTCGGAAGAGCACATCACGGCGTTCGCCTGGGCCAATCCGCAGGAGATCGACGACATCATGGCGCTGGCGATCCGCGTCAACGATTTCCTGTCCGGGCTGTTCCTCGGCGTCGGCATCCGCCTGGTCGATTTCAAGATGGAATGCGGCCGGCTGTGGGAAAACGACATGATGCGCATCGTCGTCGCCGATGAGATTTCGCCGGACTCCTGCCGGCTGTGGGACATCAAGTCGAACGAGAAGCTCGACAAGGACCGCTTCCGCCGCGATCTCGGCGGGCTCCTCGAGGCCTATACCGAAGTCGCCAAGCGTCTCGGCATCATGAACGAGGGCGAGCCGCCGCGCGGCACCGGCCCGGTTCTTGTGAAAGGCTGAGACACCGTCCGCGATTGTGGCTTCTGCGCGACAGCCAATCACAAGACTCATGATAAAGAGGCGCCGTACATCGGCGCCTCTTTTTTGTGCGTCTTGAATTCGGATGGGAATTGGCATGCGAGTGAAATTGTTGGCCGCCGCTGCGGCGTTGGCGCTTGGAACTCTCGGCGCGCAAGCCGCGGATCTGCCGGCACGGATGCCGGTCAAGGCGGTGCCGGTGGCGCCGGCCTTCAGCTGGACCGGTGCCTATATCGGCGCGCATCTGGGCTATGGCTGGTCGCGCTCCACCTATACCGACATGTACACGCCTGGATGGTCGCTTCTCAACAAGGCTGATGGAATCCTTGGCGGCGGCCAGATCGGGTTCAACCAGCAGTTCGGCGCCTGGGTGCTCGGCGTCGAGGCCGACGTGTCGGCGACCGGGATCGACGGAACCACCCTCGATGCTGGCCTGTTTGCCGGCGATCGCTACAAGGACGACCTGACGTGGACCGCAACCATCGTTGGGCGCATTGGCTACGCCTTCGACCGGACCTTGATCTACGCAAAGGGCGGCGCCGCTTTCGCTCGGGGCGAACACGAATACCAGTGGGTCGGAACGACCGCGATCTCGACGGGCGACCGTAACGCCTCGGGCTGGACCGTCGGTGGCGGCCTGGAGCAGGCGCTCTCTCCGAACTGGTCGATCCGGGTTGATTACAGCTACCTCGATCTCGGAAAGAGCGACGTGTTTCTCGTCGAGCCGACCTATGCCTGGGTGGCCGGCGTCGAGCAGACCGTCCATGCCGTGAAGTTCGGCGTCAACTTCCGGCCCTGGCCCTGATGTGTATCGCCTTCAGGAGTCCCGTGAACCGGCGCTCCTGAAGCTTGTCGGCAAGCCGTCGCGCGGCACTGTTCCCGATTCTTGTGAAAGGCTGAGACGCCGCTAGTAACTGTGGCTTCCGCGCGACAGAAAATCCGAAGACTCATGATATCGAGGCGCCGCACATCGGCGCCTTTTCCTTGTGTCGGCGCCTCAAGCTTTGAGTGGGAATTTGGAATGCGATTGAAGTTGTTTACGGCCGCCGTAGCGGCGCTGGCGATCGGTACCGTTGCAGCGCAGGCTGCAGACTTGTCGGCGCGGATGCCGGTCAAGACCGCGCCATTCGTGCCGACCTTCAGCTGGACCGGCGCCTATGTGGGCGCGCACCTCGGTTATGGCTGGTCGGACCAGACCTATACCTATGCCCCCGTTCCGGCCTGGTCGCTGGACAGCAAGGCCGACGGCGTCCTGGGTGGCGCTCAGTTCGGCTACAATTACCAGGCAGGTGCCTGGGTGATCGGCGCGGAGGTTGATTTCTCCTGGACCGGCATGAAGGGGACGGAAGTCGATAGCTTTCCTGCCTACCTTGGCGATAGCTATGAGTCCAAGATCGACTGGACGTCGACCGTCACCGGTCGCATCGGCTACGCGTTTGACCGTTCGCTGTTTTACGTGAAGGGCGGCGCGGCCTTTGCGCACACGAAGCTCGATTATCAGCGGGGGGCCGGCAACAGCATTGGTGATGCGAGCCGCACGAGCTCCGGCTGGACCATCGGCGGCGGTCTGGAATATGCGTTCGCGCCCAATTGGTCGGCGCGCCTCGAATACAACTACATGGACTTCGGCGACCAGAACCTGCGCGTGACCGAGTCAAGTGGCGCGTGGTGGGATATGGGCGTCAAGCAGGACATGCATGTCGTGAAGGCCGGCATCAACCTCCGGCTCCAGTAACAGCGCCCGGACAAGTTCCAGGCAAGTTCAGGAACGAGGGCCTCGCGGCCCTCGTTTCGTTTCGGGCATCGGCCGGCCGGGCCATGGCCGAGGGCCGGCGCCGCCGGGCGACCCCGAAGAGGCGGAAGGCGCATTGAGACGCCATCGGAAGGGTGCTAGGTCGGGGCCAATCACCCAGCGAATCTCCGTTCCACCTCGGGACGGTTCTGGAAAAGGCCATCCGCTTATGAAGGCGCGCGTTACCGTCACCTTGAAATCCGGCGTTCTCGATCCGCAGGGCAAGGCGATCGAGGGGGCCTTGAAGTCGCTCGGCGTGACCGGAGTGGCGAGCGTCCGGCAGGGCAAGGTGTTCGACATCGAGCTCGAGGGCGCAGATCGCGAAAAGGCCGAGGCGGCGCTGAAAAGCGCGGCCGACAGGCTTCTGGCGAACACCGTGATCGAGAACTATCGCATCGAGGTTCTCTGAGCCCCATATCAGCACCATGAAATCCGCCGTCCTCGTCTTTCCCGGAATCAATCGCGAGCGCGACATGGCGCGCACGCTGAAACTCACATCGGGCGTCGAGCCCGCTATGGTCTGGCATGCAGAGACCGAGCTGCCGGCGGGTACCGATCTCGTGGTGGTGCCGGGCGGATTTTCCTACGGCGATTACCTGCGCTGCGGGGCGATCGCGGCGCGCGCGCCGATCATGGATGCGGTGCGTGCCTTCGCCGACAAGGGCGGGCTCGTGCTCGGCGTCTGCAACGGTTTCCAGATCCTATGCGAGTCCGGCCTGTTGCCAGGCGTGCTGATGCGCAACGCGAAGCTGAAGTTCATCTGCCGCGACGTGCATCTGAAAGTCGAGCGGTCGGACACGCCGTTCACGCGCGGGTACAATGCCGGGCAGGTGATCCGCGTGCCGGTCGCGCATGGCGAAGGCAACTGGATCGCGGATGAGGAGACGGTGCGCGCAATCGAAGGCGGCGGACAGGTGATCTTCCGCTATTGCGCGTCGGATGGCAGCCTGGATGCTGCCTCCAACATCAACGGCGCCACCAACGCCATCGCCGGCATCACCAATGCGCGCGGCAATGTCGCCGGGATGATGCCGCATCCGGAAAATCACGTCGAAAGCATCATCGGCAATACCGACGGGCGCGGATTGTTCGCTGGGCTTGCGGCGCAGTTCGGCAAGGCGGCATGACGATGTCGGTTGCTGAAAGCGGCAAGGCCTTGCGTAACGAACCCAAAATCACTCCCGAACTCGTCGCTGAACACGGGCTCAAGCCCGACGAGTATCAGCGCATCCTCGATCTGATCGGGCGCGAGCCGACGCTGACCGAACTCGGCATCTTTTCGGCGATGTGGAACGAGCATTGTTCCTACAAGTCGTCGAAGGTGCATCTGCGCGGCCTGCCGACGCAGGCGCCCTGGGTGATCCAGGGGCCGGGCGAGAACGCCGGCGTCATCGATATCGGCGACGGGCTCGCCGTGGTCTTCAAGATGGAGAGCCACAACCATCCGAGCTTCATCGAGCCCTATCAGGGCGCGACGACGGGTGTGGGCGGCATCCTGCGCGACGTCTTCACCATGGGCGCGCGGCCGATCGCGGTGCTGAACGCGCTCTCGTTCGGCGATCCCGAACATCCGAAGACCCGCCATCTGGTATCCGGCGTGGTCGCGGGCGTTGGCGGCTACGGCAATTCCTTCGGCGTGCCGACGGTTGGCGGACAGACCCGTTTCCATACCCGCTACGACGGCAACATCCTCGTCAACGCGATGGCGGTCGGCCTCGCGCGGGCGGACTCGATCTTCTACGCGGCGGCGTCCGGCGTCGGCATGCCGATCGTCTATCTCGGCTCGAAGACCGGGCGCGACGGTATCCACGGCGCCTCGATGGCCTCGGCCGAATTTGACGACGACTCCGAGGAGAAGCGTCCGACCGTGCAGGTCGGCGATCCGTTCGCCGAGAAGCTGCTGCTCGAGGCGTGCCTCGAGATCATGCAGAAGGGCTGCGTGATCGCGATCCAGGACATGGGCGCGGCCGGGCTGACCTGTTCCGCGGTCGAGATGGGCGCCAAGGGCGATCTCGGTGTCACCCTCGATCTCGAGAAAGTGCCGACCCGCGAAGCCGGGATGAGCGGCTACGAGATGATGCTCTCGGAAAGCCAGGAGCGCATGCTCATGGTGCTCAAGCCCGAGAAGGAAAAGGAAGCGGAGGACATCTTCCGCAAGTGGGGGCTCGATTTCGCCATCGTCGGCGAAACGACGCCGACCAAGCGGTTCCTGATCCGCCACAACGGCGAGACGCTCGCCGATCTGCCGATCAAGGAACTGGGCGACGAGGCGCCGGTCTACAATCGGCCGTTCGTCGAGACGCCGAAGCAGCCGGTGATCGAGGCATCCGACGTGAAGCCGCCGCTGTCGCTTGCGGACGCGCTGCGCAAGCTGATCGCTGCGCCCGATCTGTGCTCGAAGCGCTGGGTATGGGAACAATACGATCACATCATCGGCGGCAATACAGTGCAGCGGCCGGGTGGCGACGCCGGCGTGGTGCGGATCGAGGATGGGCCGAAGGGCCTGGCGATGACCTGCGATGTGACGCCGCGCTATTGCGAGGCTGATCCGTTCGAGGGCGGCAAGCAGGCGGTGGCGGAAGCCTATCGCAATCTCTCCGCAGTCGGTGCGACGCCGCTTGCGATCACCGACAACCTGAATTTCGGCAATCCCGAGCGGCCGGAGATCATGGGTCAGTTCGTCGGCTGCGTGCGCGGCATTTCGGCGGCCTGCACCGCGCTCGATTTCCCGGTCGTGTCCGGCAACGTGTCACTCTACAACGAGACCAATGGCCGCGCGATCCTGCCGACGCCGACGATCGGCGGCGTTGGGGTGCTGGCCGACTTCACCAAATCGGCGAGCGTGGCCTTCAAGAACGATGGCGACGTCATTCTGCTTGTCGGCGAGACCAAAGGCTGGCTCGGCCAGTCGGTCTATCTGCGCGACGTCTGCGGACGCGAGGAGGGCGCGCCGCCGCCGGTCGATCTTGCGGCCGAGAAGCTTCACGGCGAATTCGTGCGCAAGCTGATCGCCGATGGCCAGGTCACGGCGGTGCACGATATCGCCGACGGTGGTCTCGCGGTGGCGATTGCCGAAATGGCGATGGCCGGTGCGCACGGTGCGACGCTCGACGCTGCGCCGGCAGGAGTCGAGGCCCACGGCTATTGGTTCGGCGAGGATCAGGCGCGCTATGTCGTGACGGCTGGTCCCGATCAGGCCAAAGCGGTGGTCGAAACCGCGCAAGCGGCGGGCATCGCGATTGCGCGGATCGGCACCGTTGGTGGCGATGCGGTCGCGATCGCGGGCGAGACGCCGCTCGCCGTTGCCGACCTGTCGCAGCACCACGAGTCATGGCTGCCGGATTACATGGCCGGCGCGCCCGAACTCTAGTTCGACGGCAATTCTTCCAGAGGGTGTGTGACCGGATCGGCGGGCTGCCGTCGATCCGGCTTGTTCTTCGTGTGAGAGCGCGTCGCTCTCTGTTACGGCCGCAGCTCTCCGGTCCGCACCATCGCCTCGCGGCAGCCGGGCGACAATGCGGCGGCATTGCCGGCAAGGCACTGAACGGCGCGGCCCTGTCCGAGCGGCACGCCCTTGCACAGAACCTTGAAATCCATCGTGCAGAAGCGCCGGATCAGGATCGCTTCGCCGAGCCGCGGCTGCGTCGCGGCAGGCGGAGGCGGCACCGCGGCCGGCGCTGCGGCGGGCGGAACCGCCGGTGCGGCGGGCTGAGCCGGGACCGCTACGGCCTTCGGAGGGGCGGCTTTGGGCGTCGCGGCTTTCGGCGCTGCCGGCTGGCGGGCGGCGGCAGGAGG
>JAEWHY010000118.1 GCA_023387555.1 Pseudomonadota bacterium | reverse complement strand
GTACTCGATCGTGTCACCCGGCATAACCAGCTTGCGGAACTTGGCCTTGTCGATGGTCATGAAGAACACGCTCTTGCTGGCACCGCCGGTCTCGCCGGAGCATATGCAGAGCACGCCCGCCGTCTGCGCCATGCCTTCGATCATCAGCACGCCGGGAAAAACCGGATTCTCGGGGAAGTGCCCCATGAACTGCGGCTCGTTCGCGGTGACGTTCTTGATGCCGATTGCGGATTCGTCGGCGCGCATGTCGATCACCCGATCGACCATCAGAAACGGATAGCGATGCGGAAGCGCCTTCAGGATGCGCGCAATATCGGCCGTTTCGAGCTTCGTTGGCACGTCGTCCATGACATTCAGCCCTGCGGTTCGATCCGGCCTTTTTCGGCACTGTGCTTCTTCGCGGCGCGCTCGATCCATGCCACCTCGCGCATCCAGAGCTTTGCCGGCTTGGCCGGCAGGCCGGCCCAGCGCCCGCCCGCGGGAATATCCGAATTCACGCCGCTCATGCCGGCAACCTGCGCTCCCTCGCCGATGGTGACGTGATTATTGATGGTCACGCGGCCGCCCAACGCCACAAAATCCTCCAGCGTTACACTTCCGGCGATCGCACAATGGGCGACGATCACGCAATGCCGGCCCACACTGACATTGTGGCCAATCTGGACCATGTTGTCGATTTTCGTCCCCTCGCCGATCACGGTATCCCGGATCGCGCCGCGATCGATTGCCGTGCCGGCGCCGATCTCCACGTCGTCCTGGATGATGACCCGCCCGACCTGCGGGACCTTGGCGTGCCCACGCGGGCCCATCATATAGCCGAATCCGTCCTGACCGATCCGGCAACCCGGATGCAGGATCACGCGGTCGCCAATCAACGCGTGCGTGATCGAGCAATGGGGGCCGATGCTACAGTCCCGCCCGATCCGCACGCCCGCGCCGATCACGGCCCCGGCCCCGACAATCGTCCCCGCGCCGATCTCCGCGCGCGGTCCTATCACCGCCCCCGGCTCAACCGTGACGCCGTCCTCCAGCCGTGCCTTCGGATGAACAGAAGCGCCCGGCGTAACACCCTCGGCCTCGAACAAGGACGAGGGCCGCAACGCCGCCGGGAACATCTTGCGCGTCACCGTCACGAAGCCGCGATAGGGCTCGCGCGAAATCAGCAGCAGCAAACCGGGCGGCGCATCGGCGACGAACCGCTCGGCGATCAGACAGGCTCCGGCCTTCGTTGATCGCAGCCCCCCGGCGTACCGGAGGTTCTCGAAGAACGTAAGATCGGCCGGGCCTGCCCGGTCGATCGGCGCCACGCCGGCAATGGATATACCGGCCCGCGAAGGATCTGACAGCGTCGCGCCCGTAAGCGCGGCGATGCCCCCCGCAGTCAGGCCCTCCGGGCGCGTGAAGAAGATCGGGTCGGTCATCCGCCGGCTCACGACATCATGTTGGCGGCTGCCGCTACCCGACCAGCCTGATCAGAATCTCGTCCCGCCGCCGAAGCGGAATTCCTGGACGATATCGTAGCTTTCCTTGTTGATCGGGATTGCATAGTCGAAGCGCAGCGGCCCGAACGGCGAATCCCAGGTCAGACCCGCACCGACCGAGGCTCGGATCAGCTTGGAATCCTCGAACTTCATGGTCTCGCCAGGCACGCTGGTCGGCCCCTTGTAATTCCAGACCGAGCCGGCATCGGCAAAGATCGAGGCGCGGATGCCGATATCCTTCGGAATGAAATGCAGCGGGATAAACAGCTCCAGGCTCGCGGCCCAGAAGTTCGTGCCGCCGATCGCATCCTGCGTCGTAAACGGCGTCACGTCGCGCGGACCGAAGCCGTTCTGCCGGAAGCCGCGCACAAGGTTCGGCCCGCCCTGGAACTGATCGTTGAACCGCAGTTCGTCACCGTTCCATGAACTGACATTGCCCGCCTGGACACGCAGCAGCGCGACGTAATCCGGGATCACCTCGTGATAGAAGCGCGCGTCGCCGGTGCTCCGCAGGAAGCTCACGTCGCCGCCAATGCCGGCGAACTCCTGCTTCAGTTCGGCGCGGATGCCGGAGGTCGGGTTCCGGTTGTTGTCTAGCGTGTTGTAGATCAGGCTGTAGCCCGCCATCGAGGTCAGCTGCGGCCCCTGATTGAAGCTCAGGCGAACCGGCAACGACGGCACGATGGAGACGTCGTTACAGCCCTTCGGCTTGTTGTTCGGGTCCCACGGAACGGTGGCGAAGCAGGACGAATACCCATCCTGAAGCGTGATCTCCTGCTGCGAGAGCGAGTAGCGCAACTGCAGGGCAAGGTCTTCGCGCAGCTCGAAACCAAGCCGGACGGCGCCGCCATAAGTCTTGGTGTCGTAGGACGTGTATTGCTGCTGGTCGGTTTCCTTGCCGAAGAAATCGACGCCCAGCGCCATGCGGTAGTCGAGGAAATACGGCTCGATGAACGACAGCTCAAAGCCGCGCGCCCGCTGACCGTACTGGACCGCCGCCCGCACCGCCTGACCGCGGCCCAGCAGGTTGCGTTCGCCGACCGAGACTTCGCCAAGCCAGCCATCCTGGGTCGAATAGCCGCCCGAGATCGAGAACTCACCGGTCGACTGTTCTTCGACCTCGACATTGATCACGACGCGATCCGGCGAAGTGCCTGGTTCGTTGGTGATCCTCACCGACTTGAAGTAGTTCAGGTTCTTCAGGCGCCGCTCGGCGCGATCGATCAGCGCCCGGTTATAGGCGTCGCCCTCGGCGAGGTCGAATTCGCGGCGGATGACCCAGTCACGCGTGCGGGTATTGCCGCGGATCTGGATGCGCTCGATATAGGCGCGCGGGCCCTCCTCCACCGTGAAGACCACGTTGATCAAACGGTTCTCGAAGTCGCGATCGCCCCGCGGCCTGACCACGGCGAAGGGATAGCCGCGGCGCGCCACATCGATCGAAATGGCTTCGACGGACTTCTCCACCGCCTCGGCATTGTAGACCTGCCCGGCCTTGGCCTTGAGCTTGTCGGCGACGGATGCCGCGTCGACGGAACGAACATTCGATTGAATATCGACCGCGCCGAACTTGTACTGCTCGCCCTCATCGATCGTGAAGGTCACGATAAAGGCGCCTTGCTGCGGGTCGTACTCGCTCACCGCCGAGACGATGCGCACGTCGGCAAAGCCATGCTTCAGATAGAAGCGGCGCAACAGGTCGCGGTCGGCCTCGATCCGGTCGGGATCGTAGACGTCGCTCGACTTCATGAAGCTGAGCAGATTGGACTCGCTCGTCTTGATGATGTCCTTGAGCCGGAAGTCCGAGTAGTTGCGATTTCCGACGAAGCGGATGGATTTCACCGCCGTCTTCTTGCCCTCGGTGATTTCGAAGACAAGGTCGACGCGGTTATTCGGCAGTTCGATGATCTTCGGGACCACGCGCACGTCGAAGCGGCCATTGCGGCGATACTGCTCGATCAGGCGCTGGGTGTCGGACTGCACCGTCGGACGCGACAGCGTCCCGCGCACCTTGGACTGGATCTCTGCGAGCAGTTGCTCGTCCTTGGCCTTGACGTTTCCTTCGAAGGCGATCCGGTTGATGACCGGGTTCTCGACCACGGTCACGATCAGGCGGCCACCGGCCTGCCGAATGCGGATGTCCTGGAACAGACCGGTCGCGTAAAGGCCCTTCAGGCCCTCGTCGATCGAGGCAGCGTTCAGCCCCCCAGCCGACCGGAAATAGGAGCGAATTGTATCAGCGTCGACCCTGCGGTTGCCCTCAACCACAATGCTGCTTGCCGATTGGGCATAAGCCGACCCCGTCGGCATCGCGACCGCGATGACGCCAAAAACACTCCCCCCGAGGAGAAAGGCTGCCAGCCCCAAACCCCGCAAAACTCGGGTACCCCTTCCCATTCCCACTCGCTCTGGTCCTACCTCTTTGGTGGTCAGAATCGTGAACAAGGTATTCACACGACTAGCTTTTACAGCGTCGGCGCCAAGGCGCAAATGAAACCCGCCCGACCCGCGACTAAGCGCCTGCACGTTGCCCCCTCGCCACACACATTTCCCCCGGCCAACGGTGTCATGAGGCCGCAAGGTGAATGATGTCGTTAAAGGTTGCAAAAATCATCAACATCACGAC
>JAEWHY010000076.1 GCA_023387555.1 Pseudomonadota bacterium | reverse complement strand
GATGAAAACCGCGCTGCCGCGCCCGGCAATCCTCGGGCGGTCGTTGTGGCTGATCTCGATGATGAGGTCGTAAAGCCCGTCCTCGCGCATCAGCCGGTCGCCCGGTTCCCCGGGCTTGCGGCGCACGGGCCGGTTGTAGCGCCGGTCGGCCGGGTCCTCGCTCCAGGCGTCCGCCGGGCCGATCGGGCGGACCGGGAGGCGGGTCCGTGGCCGGGTGATTCGGTCGGCCCGCCACCACAGCTGTTTCAGCCGGAACCGGCCCCGCGGAGTTCCGCCGTCGCCCTCGCGCTTGTTGGCCAAAATCCCGGCCCGGCCCAGCGCCACGGGCAGCGCCAGGGGCCCGGCCCTCAAAATGCCTCGTGTTTTGGCTCCAGATCGGGGCCGGACTTGGATAAGAAGGAGGGGACGGGGCGGCATGGATAAGGGAGTTTGCTCGATTGCGATTACCATAGGGCAAGTCCCGCTTGCCCTTGCAACCTTCGATGCCCTATTTCGCCATAAATCGGTAAACTCCGGCCCTTGGGGGGCCACCACATGTCGAATGCCAGAAAAATCCTGATTGTCGACGACGACGTCGAGCTGCGCGACACCCTGGTCGAACAGCTTGCCCTGCATGAGGAATTCGAGGCCACGGCCCACGACAGCGCCGCCAGGGGCATCCAGGCCGCCAAGGATGGTCAGATCGATCTGATCATCATGGACGTCGGGCTGCCGGACATGGACGGCCGCGAGGCGGTCCGGGTGTTGCGCAAGGGCGGCTTCAAGGCGCCGATCATCATGCTGACCGGGCACGACACCGACTCCGATACCATCCTCGGCCTTGAATCCGGCGCCAATGACTATGTGACCAAGCCGTTCCGGTTCGCGGTCCTGCTGGCCCGCATCCGCGCGCAGTTGCGCCAGCACGAGGCGAGCGAGGACGCGGTCTTCGCCATCGGTCCTTACAGCTTCCGCCCGAGTTCCAAGCTGCTCACCGGCCAGAAGGGTAACAAGGTCCGGCTGACCGAAAAGGAAACCGCTATCCTGCGCTACCTCTATCGCGCCGGACAGCGGCCGGTGTCGCGCGAGACCCTGCTGCAGGAAGTCTGGGGCTACAACTCGGGCGTGACCACCCATACGCTCGAGACGCATGTCTATCGTCTTCGCCAGAAGGTCGAGAAGGACGCCGCCAACCCTTCAATCCTTGTGACGGATGCCGGTGGTTACAAGCTGGTGCCTTAGTGTGTGAGCGGAGCCTTCGGCACTCACTCTCCGTCTCCACTCACGCCTGGAGGACCCGGCACGCGCGCGGCGCGCGCCGGCCCGCAATGCAAGACGACGCACCGCGCTTCGGATATGTACCGCGCCAATGAGCATCGATGATGACATTGCGGTTCTTGAGCAGGTGCCGATGCTCAGGGCATTGGGACGCGGCGCGTTGCGGCTGATCGCGCTCGGCGCGGAGACCCGCGAACTCAGGACGAACGAAATCCTGTTCCGGCCGGGGGAGCGCATCGACGGCGCCTATGTCGTGCAGGAAGGGCGCTTCCAGCTCATCTCCGACCCGGACCAGCCAGGCACAGGCGAGCCGATTCAGGTTGGGCCGGGCGCCATGCTGGGTGAATTCGCGATCTTCGCCGAAGCCGCCAAGCCGCTCAGCGCACGGGCGCTGGTTCCGAGCGTCGTGGTCCGCATTCCGCGCAGCATGTTCCTGAAAATCCTGGAGGATGACCTCGGCGCCGCGATGCGGCTGCGCGATTATATCGAGCATCGCGCGCGGCAGTCGATCGAGCAGCTTCTCGAGGTGCGTCAGACGCTCGATCCAAGCGAGCGGCAATAGCGCCCGGCCTTCGAGAGAAATCCGGCGGTGCGGCGCGTGATCGCGCCGGACGGATCGGCCGGACCCCGTGTCAGACCTCTACGGTGGCCGTGACCGGCACATGGTCCGATGGCTGCGCCCAGCCGCGCGCCTCCTTGGCGATGCGAATCCCCGACACGCGATCCATCAGTTGCGGCGAGACCCACATGTGGTCGAGCCGCCGGCCCTTGTCCGCCGCCTTCCAGTCGGGCGAGCGATAGCTCCACCACGTGTAGAGTTTCTGCGGCTCCGGCACCAGTTCGCGCATCGCATCGACCCAGCCGCCATCGCGCTGCGCGGCGTTGAGCTTCTCGGTCTCGATCGGGGTATGCGACACCACGTCGAGCAGCTTCTTGTGGCTCCAGACATCATGCTCGCGCGGCGCGACATTGAGATCGCCGAGCAGGATCGCGCGCGCATGCCCGTTGACATGCACCTCCTGGCACGACCGCATCTCCTCGAGGAACGACAGCTTGTGCTTGAACTTCGGATTGACCTCGGGATCGGGCAGATCGCCGCCCGCAGGTACATAGAGGTTGTGCACCACGATCTGGTCTTTCAGGCCGGCCTTTTCGCCGAGCGTCACCGAGATGTGGCGTGAATCGTTGACGCCGCAAAACCCGCGCTTGCTGGTTTCATCGAACGGCAGGCGCGAGAGCACGGCCACGCCGTGATAGCCCTTCTGTCCGTTGATCGCGACGTGCTCGTAGCCCAGCCGCTTGAAGCGCTTGAGCGGAAACTTGTCGTCCGGGCATTTGGTCTCCTGCAGGCACAGGATGTCGGGCCGCTCGGACTTGATGAATTTCGCCACAAGATCGATGCGAAAGCGCACCGAATTGACATTCCAGGTTGTGATTTTCAGCGCCATGCCGCCTTAATAGGACCGGCGATCTCTGAATTCCAGCCAGCCGCGGCGTTATACCCCTCATCCTCGTTGCCGCCGCGGCGTTACGACGGAGTGGATGGTGGACCAGCCAAGACCCTGCGTAATCATTGTCGGCGGTGGTTTTGCGGGGCTCGCATGCGCGCGGGCGCTGGAGCGTGCCGCCGTCGATATCGTGCTCATCGACCGGCAGAACCACCATTGCTTCCAGCCCTTGCTTTATCAGGTCGCGACCGCGGCGCTGTCGCCGGCCGATATCGCCTGGCCGATCCGCTCGATCCTCAGCCGCCAGAGCAACCTGCGCGTGGTGATGGCGAAGGTGACGGCCATCGACACCAAAGCGCAGACCGTGCAGGCCGATTCGCTCAGCCTGCACTACGATTTCCTCGTGCTCGCCAGCGGCGTGACGCATGCCTATTTCGGCCACGACGAATGGGCGGCCGCGGCGCCGGGGCTCAAGACCGTCGAAGATGCGCGAGACATCCGCGCGCGTTTTCTGCTCGCCTTCGAGCGCGCGGAAACCGCAACCGACGATGCGGCGCGCCGCAAGCTCCTCACCTTTGTCGTGGTCGGCGGCGGTCCGACCGGCGTCGAGATGGCCGGCGCCATGGCCGAAGTCGCACATGAAACCCTGCGGGCGGACTTCCGGCGCATCGACCCGCGCATGTCGCGCATCGTGCTGATCGAGGCGGGCCCGCGCATTTTGCCGGCGCTGCCGGACAATCTGTCGAATTATGCGAAGGCGACGCTCGAACGCATGGGCGTCGAGGTGAAAGTCGATACACGCGTGACCGATTGCACGCCCGATGGCGTCACGCTCGGCGACGGCACCCGCATCGAGGCTTCGACCATCGTCTGGGCGGCGGGGGTCGTTGCCTCGCCGGGCGCGCAATGGATCGGCGCCGAACATGATCGCGCCGGCCGGATCATCGTCAATCCGGATCTGACGGTGCCGGACCGGCCGAATGTGTTTGTTGCGGGCGATCTTGCCTCGGTGCGCGGCGAACGGATCCCCGGCATCGCGCCGGCGGCGAAGCAGATGGGGCAATATATCGGCGAGCTCATCGCGGCGCATGTCGCGGGGCGCAAGCCCGAAGCACCGTTCCGATATCATCATGCCGGCGATCTTGCGACGATCGGACGGCGCGCGGCGGTGGTGAAGATCGGGCGCTTCGAACTCACCGGCTTTCTCGCCTGGTGGTTCTGGGGCGTGGCCCACATCTATTTTCTGATCGGATTGCGCAACCGCTTTGTCGTCGCGATCACCTGGCTGTGGAGCTGGCTGACGTTCCGCCGCGGGGCGCGCCTGATTTCGACGGACGAGGGATGATTCGTTTTCCGGACGCGAGCTTCGCTCGCGCCCCGGAATGATCCAAAGCGGTCAGTGCATCCGTTCGTAATTGATCTTGAACAGCGCCGGGTCCGGCTTCTTCGACATGTCGAGATTATAGATCGCGACGGTGGTGTCGAAGCCCTGCGGGTCGGTGACGGTCCATTGCTTGAGCGTCAGGTCCTTGGCGTCGAACATCAGCATCAGCTTGTGCTTGCCGCCGAGGGTCTGCTTCTCCTCGATCACCACCGTCGAGAAGATGTCATCGGAATAGATCCCGACCACATTGGTGTCGCGCAGCAGATCGACCTTGTCGGCCAAGAGGAAGCGCAACGGCGTCTGGCCGAGCGGATAGAGATCCTGCGTCGCCAGGCGGCGGTCACGCACCACGAGCGAGGTGCCGTCGGCGATCAGCTGCACCGGGCTCGGATCGTCATATTCGAACCGCAGCTTGCCGGGCTTCTGCAGGAACAGATCGCCGGTCGTCTTGCGACCGTCGGGGCCGACCTGAACGAACTTGCCGACCACCTGCCGCATGCCGGAGAGGTAACCGGAGACGCGATCGACCAGCGCCCGCTGGTTGGCGTCGAAGGCCGTGGTCTCGCCGGGCTTGGGGGCCGGCGCATTGGGGCGGAACGGGTTCGGGAAGCCGATGCTGCCCGGCGGCGTCGGGCGCGCCTGGGCGAGGATCATCGGCGGCGAGGTCTCAAGCGAGCGGGTTTGCGCCGAGGCCACGGATACGGTCAGAGTTCCGGCCAGGAGCCCGCCCAACAGGCCGCCCATCGCGACGGCACAAATACCCGGCAGCGTCCGCATCATACTTTCGACTCCCTGCGCAAGGCGTTTCGGCCCAGGCGATGACGTGTGGCAGCCCCCACCCCGAGTTAATCCGCGGTGGGTCGATTCTCAATAGCGGCGGTACGCCTTCCGAGAGGTCAGCCGAAGCGGCTGGTCCCCTCTTCGATCAGGATTTCCCGCTTTCCGGCGTGGTTGGGCTGTCCGACCACCCCTTCCTGTTCCATCCGCTCCATCAGCGAGGCCGCCCGGTTATAGCCGATCTGCAGCCGCCGTTGAATGTAGCTGGTCGAGGCCTTGCGGTCGCGCAACACCACGTCGACCGCCTGCTGGTAGAGGTCCTTTTCCGCGCCCATGCCGGTCGAGTCGAACACCGCGCCATCCTCGCCCTCGGCCTCGTCGCGCGTGACCTCCTCGAGATACTGCGGCACGCCCTGCGCCTTGAGGTGACGCACCACCTTCTCGACCTCGTCGTCGGCGACGAAGGGTCCGTGCACGCGGCTGATGCGGCCGCCGCCGGCCATGTAAAGCATGTCGCCCTGACCGAGCAGCTGTTCGGCGCCCTGCTCGCCAAGAATGGTGCGGCTGTCGATCTTCGAGGTGACCTGGAAGGAGATGCGGGTCGGGAAGTTCGCCTTGATGGTGCCGGTGATGACGTCGACCGACGGACGCTGCGTCGCGAGCACGACATGGATGCCGGCGGCGCGCGCCATCTGCGCGAGGCGCTGGATCGCGCCTTCGATGTCCTTGCCGGCGACCATCATCAGGTCGGCCATTTCGTCGACGATGACCACGAGATACGGAAGCTCCTCGAATTCGAGATCCTCCTTCTCGTAGATCGCTTCTCCGGTCTCCTTGTCGTAGCCGGTGTGCACGGTGCGGGTCAGCACCTCGCCCTTGGCCTTGGCTTCGTTCACGCGTGTGTTGTAGCCGTCGATGTTGCGCACGCCGAGCTTCGACATCTTCTTGTAGCGCTCTTCCATCTCGCGCACGGCCCATTTCAGCGCGACGACGGCTTTCTTCGGATCGGTCACGACCGGTGTCAGAAGGTGCGGGATGCCGTCATAGACCGACAATTCCAGCATCTTCGGATCGATCATGATCAGCCGGCACTGATCGGGCCGCAGCTTGTAGAGCAGCGACAGCAGCATGGTGTTGATCGCCACCGACTTGCCGGAGCCGGTGGTGCCGGCGATCAGCAGATGCGGCATGCGCGCGAGATCGACCACCACCGGCTCGCCGCCGATGGTCTTGCCAAGGCAGAGCGGCAGCTTGGCCGGCGAGTTGTTGTATTCCTGCGCCGCCAGCATCTCGCGGAAATAGACCTTCTCGCGGATTTCGTTCGGCAGTTCGATGCCGATGGCGTTGCGGCCGGGCACGACCGCGACGCGCGCCGACACCGCGCTCATCGAGCGCGCGATATCGTCGGCGAGACCGATCACGCGCGACGACTTGATGCCGGGCGCAGGCTCGAGTTCGTAAAGGGTCACGACAGGGCCGGGGCGTGCGTTGATGATCTCGCCCTTGACGCCGAAATCCTCCAGCACGCTTTCGAGGGCTTCGGCATGCTCCTCAATCTCTTCGCTGCTGAGCGTCGCCTTGTCGCTTGCCTTCGGGGCGGCGAGAAGGTTGAGCGGCGGCAGGACGAAGGCGCCCGAGCGGCGGGCTTTGGGCTGCGGCTGGACGCGGGTCTTGCGCGGCTTGGGCGCGGGCTCGTCCTGCGGCTCCTCGTATTCCTCTTCTTCCTCGATCTCCTCGTCCGCGGCGGTCTCGTAATGATCCTCCTGCGGTTCGGGCGCCTTGAAGCGCGGTTCGGCACGCGGTGCGGACCTTTGCCGTGTCGCGGGCTGCGACGCCAGTTCCTCGTCGCCGGAGAGGCGGCGGCGGATGAACAGCGACAGCCGCGCCTTCGCACTGAGCAGCAGATGCACGATCATACCGAGCGACACCGAGGTGCGTTCCTCGTCGTCCTCGAATTCCTCCGCCTCGCGGTGGTTGTCTTCGGCGAGATCTCCGCTCTTGCGGAGGCCAAAGCCGAGCACGATCGCAAGCGCCGCGAGCGCGGCCGCGCCGATGACGAGCGCCAGCATTGTGCGGCTCATGCCCGATCCGCCGAACAGCAGCAGCGGCAGCTTGACGATGGCGTCGCCGATCACGCCGCCCATGCCGGCGGGCAGCGGCCAGCCGGCGGTGCGCGGGAAACAGGATGCGAAGGCGGCGCCGAGCATCAGCGCGCCGATCCACACCAGCGCCCGCATCCAGCGGCGGCCGACCGCGCGATGCGTCAAGAGCCGCCATCCCCACGCCGCTACCGGCAGAATCAGCAGGATCGAGCCCAGCCCGAACAACTGGATCGAGAGGTCGGCGAAACTGGCGCCGCTCCGTCCCAGCCAGTTGCGCACCGGCGCATCGGTCGCGTGGCTGAGGCTCGGGTCCTGCACCGACCAGGTGGCGAGTGCGATCGTCCCGAGCAGCGCGACGAACAGGAGCGCGAGGCCAAACAATTCTCCGACGCGTTTGCGGATGGCGTTCCGCAGGTCGTCGGACAGGAATTCGAAACGATCGAGACCGCGATGGCTGATGGCTGGCATGCGCGTCACCCGAGTACGGTCACGAGGCGATGCAGCGCCTCGGCGGTGGTGGCGTTGTCATGCACCATGGCGA
>JAEWHY010000030.1 GCA_023387555.1 Pseudomonadota bacterium | reverse complement strand
ACCCGCCTTGCCGCTGCGCGGCTCGGCACCCTCTCCCCGCAAGCGGGGAGAGGGAAGCAAAGGACAAATTGATGTCTCTCGCCGAAACCCTTCGCTGGCCGTTCTTCAACGACGGGCATCGCGATTTTGCCGAGCGGCTGAGCCGCTGGGCTGCGGACAATCTGCACAAGTTGCCGCACGACGATGTCGATGAGGCCTGCCGCGCGCGCGTGAAGGCGCTCGGCGAAGCCGGCTTCCTCGCGCCGACGGTGCCAGCGGAATTCGGCGGGACCTATCCGCAGTTCGATGTCCGCACGCTGTGCCTCGCGCGCGAGATCCTGGGTTTCCATGACGGCCTCGCCGATTTCGCCTTCGCGATGCAGGGCCTCGGCACCGGCTCGATCACGCTCTACGGTTCGCCCGAGCTGAAGCAGCGCTATCTTCCGAATGTCGGAAAGGGCAAGGCGATCGCCGCCTTCGCGCTGTCGGAGCCGGAGGCTGGTTCCGACGTCGCCGCGATGGCGATGACTGCAAAGCCGGACGGCAACACGCATGTGCGGCTCGACGGTCACAAGACGTGGATTTCCAACGGCGGCATCGCCGACCATTACGTGGTGTTCGCGCGCACCGGCGAGGCACCGGGCGCCCGCGGCCTCTCCGCGTTCATGGTCGATGCCGATGCGCCCGGCTTGTCGATCGAGGAACGCATCGAAGTGATCGCGCCGCATCCGCTCGCGACGCTGCGTTTCGACAATGTGCGCATTCCGGTGACCAACCGTCTCGGTGCGCCGGGCGAAGGCTTCAAGGTCGCGATGGCGACGCTCGATATCTTCCGCTCCACGGTCGGCGCTGCCGCCCTCGGCTTCGCGCGCCGCGCGCTGCATGAGATGACCGAGCGTGCCGCAACCCGCAAATTGTTCGGCGCCCCGCTTGGCGACCTGCAGCTGACACAAGGGGCGCTCGCGGATTCGATCACCGATGTCGATACCTCGGCGCTCCTGGTCTATCGCTCGGCCTGGACCAAGGACAACGGCGCGGCGCGCGTCACCAGCGAAGCGGCGATGGCGAAGATGCACGCGACCGAGGCTGCGCAGCGCGTGATCGACCGTGCCGTCCAATTGTTCGGCGGCCAGGGCGTCACCAAGGGCGTCAAGGTCGAGGAATTGTATCGCGAAATTCGTGCGCTGCGCATCTACGAGGGCGCGACCGAGGTGCAGAAGGTCGTGATCGCGCGCGAGGCTTTGAAAAATCACGTGGCCGCCAAGGCCGCGGAGAAGTGACGGGCGAAGAGCACATTGGCGTCGGATACGGAGTAGCAGGATGATCCGCTCGGGACAGATCGACAGCTTTGCGCGGGATAACCTTCCGCCGCAGGACCAGTGGCCGGAATTTCTCTTCACGCTGCCGGAGCTGCAATATCCGGAGCGGCTCAATTGCGTGACCGAGTTCGTCGACAAATGGGTCACGTCCGGGCAAGGCGACCGCATCGCGATCATAGCGCCCAACGAGACGCTGACCTACGCGCAGCTCGCCGAACGCATCAACCGCATCGCCAATGTGCTGACCCGCGATCTCGGATTTGTGTCCGGCAACCGCGTGCTGCTGCGCTCCGCCAACAATCCGACGATGATCGCCGCCTATCTCGCGGTGATGAAGGCCGGCGGCGTGGCGGTCGCGACCATGCCGCTGCTGCGCGCGAAAGAGCTGTCCTACACGGTCAAGAAGGCGAAGATCAAAGTCGCCTTGTGCGACAAGAAACTCAGCGACGAGATGGAGAAGACGAGGGCGCTGGCGCCGGAACTCGAGCGCGCGGTCTATTGGGGCGAGGGCGAACTCGAAGCCCTGATGAATAAGCCGGGCTATGAGAATTTCACCGCCTGCGACACCGCGATCGACGATGTGTGCCTGATCGCCTTCACCTCCGGCACCACCGGCGAGCCGAAAGGCACCATGCATTTCCATCGCGACATGCTGGCGCCCTGCGACTCCTACGGCAAATACGTGCTGCAGGCTTCGCCCGACGATCGCTTCATCGGCTCGGCGCCGCTCGCCTTCACCTTCGGCCTCGGCGGGCATGTGCTGTTCCCGTTCCGCATCGGCGCGGCGACGATCCAGCTCGAGAAGCTGACGCCGGAAGAATTGCTGCCGGCGATCGAGCAATACAAGGCGACGGTGGTGTTCACCGCGCCGACCGCCTATCGCGCGGTGACGCCGCATGTCGGCAAGTACGATCTGTCGTCGTTGCGCAAATGCGTCTCGGCGGGCGAGACGCTGCCGAAGGCCACCTTCGATGCCTGGAAGAATGCCACCGGACTGACGATCCTCGACGGCATTGGCGGCACCGAGATGATGCATATCTTCATCGGCTCGCCGGAGGCGCAGGTGCGCAGCGGCGCCACCGGCCAACCGGTGCCGGGCTATGTCGCGAAAGTCGTCGACGACAGCTTCAACGAAGTGCCGCGCGGCACGATCGGCCGGCTCGCGGTGAAGGGGCCGACCGGCTGCCGCTATCTCGCCGATCCGCGCCAGACCAGGTACGTGCAGAACGGCTGGAATTTCCCCGGCGACACCTATGTGCAGGATGCCGACGGCTACTTCTGGTACCAGGCGCGCTCCGACGACATGATCATCTCGGCGGGCTACAACATCGCAGGCCCCGAAGTGGAGGAAGTGCTGCTGACGCATCCCGCGATCGCCGAATGCGGCGTCGTTGGTGCGCCTGACCCCGAGCGCGGCCACATCGTCAAGGCGTTCGTGGTGCTGCGCGCAGGGCAAACCGGCGACGCGGCGCTCACCAAGACGCTGCAGGATTATGTGAAGAACACGGTCGCGCCGTACAAATATCCGCGCGCGATCGAGTATGTCACGGCGCTGCCCCGCACCCAGACCGGCAAGCTGCAGCGTTTCGAGCTGCGCAAGATGGCCGAAGACGGCGCGGAGAAGATCGCGTCTTAGTATCTCGCGTCATGCGCGGGCTTGCCCGCGCATCCATTTTTTTCGCTCGATGGATGGCCGGGTCAAGCCCGGCCATGACCAAGAAAAGCAATCAGGAGACATCCCGTGTCGGACACCACAGCCAGCAAGACCAACACCATCCTCAATCCGGCCGGCTGGCCGCAACCGAAGGGCTATGCCAACGGCGTCAAGGCGCGCGGCGAGATGGTGTTCGTCGGCGGCATGATCGGCTGGGACATCCACGGCAAGCTGCCGCAGGGCTTCGTCGCGCAGACCAAGCAGCTGCTGGAGAATATTGTCGCCGTGCTGAAGGAAGGCGGCGCCGGCCCGGAGCACGTCGTGCGCATGACCTGGTACGTCACCGACATGGACGCCTACCGCGCGTCGCTCCCGGAACTCGGCAAGGTCTATCGCGAGGTGATGGGCAAGAATTTCGGCGCCATGGCGCTGGTCCAGGTGACGTCGCTCGTCGAGAAGGACGCGCTGCTCGAGATCGAGACCACGGCCGTCATTCCGGATTGAGCCAAACCGTCCGGCAGGCAGACGGCGAAGCCTTTTGACTCTCCGGCTGCAAGCGGGTGAGGTACGCCCGGCCGCAACCCGGAGCTGCCGCTTTTGCTTTCGCTGTTGAACCGCATCAGTCTCAGCGCCGCGATCATCGCGGCGTCTGTGCTGGTGCATCTCGGCTTTGTCGGGGCGATCGTATTTGCGGAGCGGCGGCATCTGCCGCCATCCGACCTCCAGGCGATGGACGTGGACCTGGTGCGGCCGGAGGAGTTGCAGCCGAAGCAACCCGAGCCGCGAAAGCCGCCGGAGCCCGCCAAACAGGCCGAGCTGAAACCGCCGGAGCCTCCGAAGCAGCCTCCCAAAGCTGAGGCGCCGAAGACCGAACCGTCCAAGAGCGAACCATCGAGGAGCGAGCCGGCCCAGACCGCGCGGGCGCCTGAGCCCGATCAGGCCGAAATGCCTCCCGAGCCGAAGACGGCTGCCAAGCCGTCGAAGCCGGACCTGCCGCAAGGCGGCCCGGCTGGCGAGGGCAAATCGAAGCTCACGCCGGAGGAGATCGCGTCACTGCGCGCGCAGATCCAGAAGTGCTGGAAACTGCCGGTCGGCATTCCCGGCATGCTGGGACTCGAGGTGATCCTGCGTGTGTCGTTCGGTGCGAAAGGCCAGCTCGCCGGCGCGCCGGTGCTGCTGCAGGCGCCCGCTTCCGAACGCGGCCCGATGCTGGTCGGGATCGCGATGAACGCGCTCCAAGGCTGCTATCCGTACAAGCTGCCGCCGTCGAAATACGCCGACTGGAAAACGCTCGATCTGAAATTCACCGCGACCGGCATGGCCGGGCTCGGGTCCGTGCAGAAGCCGCCGCCGCAAGCGCGGCGCTGACGCGCTTCAACGATCCCACCGCATCGATGCGATCCTCGGATCAGCGGAAAATGCGCCGCGGCCGAAGTCGAGCGCCTGCCGCGGCATCTCGCAATAGGCGCGTGCGCCGTTGTCTCCCAGCAGAATACGCCAACTCATGCGCGCGACAGGTTCGGGTTGCTCGAACACCTTGCAGCTGAGCAGCGCGATATTCGCGCGATGCCTGGGGTCGCGGACGGATTCGTAGCGGATCGCGTCAATGCTCCGGGCGCGCGCGAGATCGGCCAGTTCCTGACACGGTGCATAGTCGACCGGGTCAGTCCAGACCGCGCGGCGATTGTTGAAGGGCCGCGTCGTCAGATCGATCATCAGCGACGCCGCAAAGTCGCAGGCGAATGCGGTGTATTCGCCGGCATCGCTCGGCCATGGCGTGTCGGGCGATTCATGGAAGAACAGCAGTCGGTAGAAGCAGACTTCGGCAATCGCCGTTTCAGGCGCTTCGGCGCCGTAGAACACGCCTTGTGTAAATCCCGCGCGCCGAAAGCGCGAGCCGAGCGGGTAAGGGCCGTAGCGGAACGGTGTGAACAGGAGAAAGTGGAGATGGCCGCACTCGGGCGGGATCGGCGGCTTTGTGCTTTCAAGCAGCTGTTCGAGCAGCTCTTGCTCGGCGGCGTTGTCCGTCAGCTTCATCGTCGAGATCTGGTGCTGCGCCTCGACGACGCGCCAGCATCGGCCTGTCGCCGGCTGCGCGCTAGACGAGAGCTCGGCGGCTGTCGAGATAGGTGATGACATTCATCAAGCCGCCGACCGTCTGGATCAGATCCAGGGGAATGCCGTTGAGCGCAGTGTTCGAATTGGTGAGCCATTTTGCGGCGACATCATCGTCACCGCCGACCACGGCATCGAGCGAGCGGTAGAGCCGTATGAAGAGCAGCGCGAGTTCGAACGACTTGTGTCTCGGGTCGATGACGAACTGGCCCTTGCGCATGCGGGAGACGGTTGGCTCGGATAGCCCGATGATCCTGCTCAGCGCGTTGTTCCTGACGCCGAGACGTTCAGCGGCTCTCGCGGTGGCTTTGGTGACGACGCTGGCCTGCGGGTCGACCTCCGGCTTCAGGGCGTGCTGAGGGCGCATCTTGTTTCTCCTGAAAGAAAATATAGCTATTCCTTCCTCAGAAACAATCCAGTTCCATAAGATCATATCTTTACGATCTTACATTTCGGGCGTAGCCTTCCGATGTCTAGGGACGAAAAAGGCTGAAAACAGCCGTGAACACACAGGCCAAGCTCATCACCCGCGTAGGCGAGCCATTCGTGGCTGGCCGCTCCGGCTCGCTGTCGGCGCGGATCGTGGCCGATGTGCGCGATGCCGTGAACGAGAAGCGGCTGAAGTCCGGCGATCCGATCGGCACCGAGAAGGACCTCGCCGCCCGCTATGACGTCAGCCGGATCGTGGCCCGGGACGCGCTGCGGACGCTGCAGGCGCTCGGGATCGCGGAAATCCGCATGGGCAAGGGCGGCGGGGCGCGCGTGGCGCGCGGCAATCCGCGACTGTTCGCCGAGGCGCTGGCGGTGCAACTCGACCTCACCGGCGTGACCGCCGCCGAGG
>JAEWHY010000024.1 GCA_023387555.1 Pseudomonadota bacterium | reverse complement strand
CGCCCGAACTGATCGCCGAGTACCAGACGCGCAAGGCCGCCAACATGGCGTGGCTCCGGAAAGCCTTCGCACGGGCCAAGGCCGACAACAGCCTCGGTCTCGTGCTGGTCGCCCATGCCAATCCCGGCTTCGAGAACTTCTGGCCGGCCAGCTATCTCGGACGCTACTTTCGCATGTTCCACGGCACCAAGCCGCCGCAGCCGGCGCCGGCTTCAGCCTATGACGATTACGTGCGGATCCTCGGCGAGGAGCTCGAAAGCTACGGCAGGCCGACCGTGCTGTTCCACGGCGACACCCACCTGTTCCGCATCGACAAGCCGCTGTTCAGCGCCAAGACCCGGCGGCCGTTCGAGAACTTCACCCGCGTCGAGACCTTCGGCTGGCCGGATTCGCACTGGGTGCAGGTCACGGTCGACCCGGCGAATCCGGAGCTGTTCACCTGCACGGCGCAGATCGTTCCCGGAAACAAGCTGCATCACATGTGATGGCAGCCTGCGCCTTTCCGGATCGCGCGATCAAAACGCGACCTTGTCGCCGCCCTTGAGTTCGAGAATCTCGCGCGCATCGTCGGGGGTCGCGATCTCGAGCCCGAGCCCTTCCAGGATCTTGCGCACTTGCGTGACCTGCGCGGCGTTGCTCTCCGCGAGCTTGCCGGGGCCGACCCACAGCGAGTCCTCGAGGCCGACACGGACGTTGCCGCCCATCGCCGCCGCGATCGCGGCGACCCTCATCTGGTTGGCGCCGGCGCCCAGCACCGACCAGTGATAATTGTCGCCGAGCAAACGGTCCGCGGTGCGGCGCATCTGCATCACGTCTTCCGGATGCGCGCCGATGCCGCCGAGAATGCCGAACACCGACTGCACGAAGATCGGCGCCTTGATGACGCCGCGGTCGAGGAAATGCTTCAGCGTGTAGAGATGGCCGATGTCATAGCATTCGACCTCGAAGCGGGTGCCGTTCTCGGCACAGGTGGTGAGGATGTATTCGATGTCGGCGAAGGTGTTCTTGAACATGCCCTGGCGCGACCCTTCGAGATAGGGCTCCTCCCAGTCGTGCTTGAACTGGCCCTTGTAGCGCGGGATCATCGGATAGAGCCCGAAGTTCATGGTGCCCATGTTGAGCGAGGCGACCTCCGGCTTGAAGGTCGCGGCCGGCCGCACGCGCTCCTCGATCGCCATGGTCGGCGCGCCGCCGGTGGTGATGTTCACCACCACATTGGAGCGCTGCTTGATCACCTTGAGGAACGGCGCGAAGGCTTCCGGTGTCTGATCGGGGCGGCCGTCCTGCGGATTGCGCGCGTGCAGATGCACGATCGCCGCACCCGCCTCCGCGGCGCCGATCGCGGCGTCCGCAATCTCCTGCGCGGTGACCGGCAGATGCGGCGACATCGATGGCGTGTGGATCGAACCGGTGACAGCGCAGGTGATGATGACTTTGCGGGCTTTCGCCATGTTTCCTTACCCCGGACATCTTTCATTGGAGAAGTTTGGGCCGGGATTGAGCACATCGCGCGCTGTGTTCGTCAAGCATCAAGCTCGCTCATCCGTCATTCCGGGACGCCACGAAGTGGCGGGCCCGGAATCCATACGCCGCAGCCGTGGTTATGGATTCCGGGTTCGTGTGCTGCGCACACGCCCCGGAATGACGGGTCAAATGTTGCGCAATCGCTCCAGCAATCGCTGCACATCACCCGCATTGTGGTACAGCCCGAAGCCGACACGCAGCCGCGTATCGCGGACATCGACCACGATGTTGGCGGCCTTGAGCCGCGCCTGCCATTGCGCCGCGTCGGGATGATCGAAGGTGAGGAAATTGCCGCGCGACATTTTCTGCGCCGGCACCACGAGATGCGCCGGATCGAACAGACCGAGCGGCCGCTCCGAAATGCCGTCGAGGAAGAGCCCCTGCAGCGCCATGACATGCGCATGGATGGTCGCTGCATCAAGCCGATGCGCCGCCATCCAGTCCAGTGCCGCGCGCATACGATAGAGCCCGCTCGGATCGAAGGTCGCACCCATGAAGCGCTGGCCGTCGGTCGCATAGCGCACGCGATCCTGCGGGCCGGACAAGGTCGCAAAGCTCGCATACCAGCCGGTGTTGCGCGGCCGCGCGCCATATCCCGGCGGACAATGCATGAAGCAGGCACCCTCGCCCGCCATCGCGTATTTGTAGCCGCCGGCGAGATAGAAGGCGCGATCAGCAATGCGCGACAGATCAACCGGCAGCGCAAGGAATGCGTGATAGCCGTCGATCACGACCAGGCGGTCCGGCGCCGTCACCGCATCGACCAGCGCATCGATGTCCGGCAGCGCGTAGCCTGAATTGAAGAAGACCTGGCTGACGAACACCATGTCGGGGTTGTTCGCCTTCACCGCCTCGACGATCCGCGCCGGCAGGCTGGCGAAGGGTTCGGTCGGCACCGCGACCAGCCTGATCAAATTGTCCTCGGCCAGCCGCTCGGTCTGCCGCTTGAAGGAATGGAATTCGCCATCGGTCGTGACGATCACCGGCGTGCGGCCGAGCGGCAGCGCCGAGATCAGGCGGTTGACGAATTCATGGGTGTTGACCGCGGTGACGAGCGTCGCCGGATCGGGCAGGCGCAGATGCCGCGCGATCCCGCCTGCAACCGCGGGCCAGACCTCGCCGAGGACGCACGACCATTTTTCGTCCACCAGACGCGCCGCGTCGTCCCAGAGTTGAAGCTGCGCGGCACGCGTCGCATCGGGCCAATAGGCATGGCTGTGCGCGGCGAAATGCAGCCGGTCCGGGTCAGCGCTGCGGAAGCGGGAGAAATCGGCTGTCAGGTCAAGCGGCAGGGCTGGCATGACGGCATCCAAGGCTTTGAGATCATTGGCCCTCACCGCATGACACATTAGACTGACCGCGAGCAAACGAATTTGGGAACGCATCGTGGCCGAAAACGAGTCAACACCCGCGAGCCGCATCGGCGACGACATCCATGTCGACCTGGCCGGCCGCATGACCTACGGCGACTATCTGCAGCTCGACACGCTGCTGTCCGCCAAGAAGCCGCTGACCGACAAGCACGACGAGCATCTGTTCATCACCATCCACCACGTCCAGGAGATGTGGCTGAACCTGATGGCGCACGAGCTCGATACCGCGATCGATTCCATCCTGCGCGACGAGCTGCCGCCGTCGTTCAAGTCGACCGCTCGGATGACACGCATCCTCGAGCAGATGATCAATGCCTGGAACGTGCTCTCGACGATGACGCCATCGGACTATCTCGAATTCCGCGGCGCGCTCGGGCAATCGTCGGGCTTCCAGTCCTTCCAGTACCGGATGGTCGAATTCCGGCTCGGGGCGAAGGACCCCAAGATGCTGCTGCCGCACCGGCACAATGAAGCCAATTACGAACGGCTGAAAGCCGCGCTCGAAGCGCCGAGCCTCTACGACGTGTCGCTGATGCTGCTGTCGCGCCGCGGCTTCGATATTCCCGAAAGCGTTGTGAACCGCAATTTCGCAGAACGGCACACCTTCAGCGAGCCGGTGCGCGATGCCTGGCTCAAGGTCTATCGCAACTCGAAGACGTATTTCGATCTCTATGAACTCGCCGAGGAGTTGGTCGATCTGGAAGATTGGTTCCAGCAGTGGCGGTTCCGCCACATGAAGACAGTCGAGCGCATCATCGGCTACAAGCGCGGCACGGGTGGCTCGAGCGGAGTCGCCTTTCTCAAATCCGCGCTCGATCACTCGTTTTTCCCCGAACTGTGGGCGGTGCGGACCGAACTTTGAGACGTGGGGCCGGCATTAGGACCTCGTTGACCATGCCGGCGGCTTTGCTGGTCCTTTAAGGCGTCGCAAAGCCGTCGTCGTTCAGATACCGTCGGGGAATCGGTGGGGAAGTGCGTATGCGTATGAGTACAGGGCTGTTGGCGAGCCTCTTCGGCTTGCGGCGCACGGCTGTGCTTGCGTCCGCAGTGCTGCTCGCCGCCTGCGCCAACATCGAGCGCATCCCCTATACCCAGCAGGAGCAGCAGCTCGCGGTGATTCCGGGAATCCCGGAAGCCCGCGTCTGGGCCGATGATCCCTCGACCGCACAAAAGCCGCTGGTCGCTCCGCGCGCGCGCGAACGGCCGGTCATCCTCGCGCTGTCCGGTGGCGGCGCGGACGGCGCATTCGGCGCCGGCCTCCTCAATGGCTGGAGCCAGCGCGGCGACCGGCCCCGCTTCACGGTGGTCACAGGCGCCAGCGCGGGTGCGCTGATCGCGCCTTTCGCCTTCCTCGGCTCGGAATATGACGCGGTGCTGGCGGATGTGTTCTCCAGCGGCGCGTTCGAGGGCTTCCTGAGATTCCAGGGCGTGCGCGGGCTGTTCGGCACCTCGCTGTTCGAGGCCGCTCCGCTGCGCCAGCTGATCGCCAAGCATGTGACGCCCGAGGTGATCGCGGCGGTGGCCCGCGAATATCGCGCCGGCCGGCGGCTCTATATCGTGAGCACCCAGCTCGACGCGCAACGCACCGCGATCTGGGACATGGGCGCGATCGCCTCCAGCGTCGATCCGCGCGCACCCGAATTGTTCCGTCAGGTGATCGAAGCCTCCGCCAGCATTCCCGGGATCTTCTCGCCGGTGCTGATCGACGTCGAGGCCCAGGGCAGGCGCTTCGCGGAAATGCATGTCGACGGCGGCATCATCACCAACATCCTGCTGGTACCGGAGGCGATGATGGTCGCTGACCGGACGATCATGCCGGCCGGTGTGCGCCCGCAGATCTATGTCATCCTGAACAGCAAGCTCGGGCCGTATTTCGACGTGGTGCCGGCTTCGACGGTGCGGATCGCCGTCCGGTCGTTCGAGACCTCGGTGCGCGCCAACACCCGCAATACCCTGCTCGCGTCCTACGAATTCATCCGCCGGCGGGGCTGGACGATGACGCTCGCCGCGATCGACGACAGCTTCCCCTCGCAGACCTCGGCCGGCTTCGACACGGCCTATATGAAGAACCTGTTCCTGTTCGGCGTGGAACAGGGCCGCACCGGCGCTGCCTGGCGCAAGGGGCCCGGGACGGATTCGCCTGCGCCGATGCGCGCCCCGCGCGTGAGCGAGGGAACCGGCCAGCGAGTGGCGTCGCAATAGCCGTCTCCGCTTCATCGGCGGTCAGGTCTGAACTCTTCGTGATGGCGGCCTGAAAGACAGGCCGAACACGAAACCGCCGCGCCCTGCCTGTACTTCAATCCGAACCCGGCGAGCTCGCATATTGCCTTTGCTGCGTCCCAGGAGGGATCGCGATGGGTTCAAGCAAACCGATCTACCCTCAGCCGCCGCTTCCGGTGAATGTAGAGCCGGATGCCTCGCATACGTACTGGCATAACAGCCCCAAAAATACGCTCCCGCCGCCCGACATGATGGGCAACTATCAGCGCTCCCGTCCGCTGGCCCCGGCAGGTGTCGAAAAGCGGAAGGCGTGGATCGTCGGCGGCGGAATTGCCGGGCTGGCCGTTGCCTTCTATCTCATCCGCGACGGCCACATGCCAGCCGCCAACATCACGGTGGTCGAGGATCTCGACACGGAAGGCGGCTCGCTCGATGGCGCCGGAAATCCCGAGGATGGCTACATCATCCGCGGCGGGCGCGAGATGAACTTCAACTACGACAACCTGTGGGACATGTTCCAGGACGTGCCGGCGCTCGAGCTGCCCGAAGGGTTCAGCGTGCTCGACGAATACCGGCTGGTGAACGACAACGACTCGAACTGGTCCAAGTCCCGGCTGATGCACAAGCAGGGCCAGATACGGGACTTCTCCACCCTCGGCCTGAGCAAGCGTCAGCAACTCGAACTCGTGCGCCTGCTGCTCAGACGCAAGGAAGGCCTCGATGACCTGACCATCCAGGACTATTTCTCCGAAGGCTTTCTGGAGACGAACTTCTGGTATCTGTGGCGCACCATGTTTGCTTTCCAGAACTGGCACAGCCTTCTGGAAATGAAGCTCTACATGCACCGCTTCCTGGACGCGCTGGACGGGCTGACCGACCTGTCCGCCCTCGTGTTCCCGAAGTACAATCAGCACGACAGTTTTGTCGTCCCGCTGGTCCGCATGCTTCGGCAGAAAGGCGTCCAGATCCGATTGGGCACGCGCGTGCACGACATGCGCATCGACGCCGAGGGCGAGAAGAAAACGGTCACCGCCCTTCACTGCCGGACCAAAGGCAAGGACGAAACGATCGAGATCGCACGCGATGACGTTGTCTTCGCGCTCACGGGATCGATGACCGAAGGCACCGCCTATGCGGACATGGACAGCGTACCCAAGCTGGCCCGCGGCCGAAGCGATCCCGGCGAAAACAGCGACTGGACGCTGTGGCGCAACCTGGCAAAGCAGTCACCGGTGTTCGGCAAGCCGGAAAAATTCTACGGCGACACCAGCCGGTCGATGTGGGAGTCCGTGACGCTGACCTGCAAGCCGTCGCCGTTCGTCGACAAGCTGAAAGAGCTGTCGGTCAACGATCCCTATTCGGGGCGGACGGCGACCGGCGGCATCATCACCTTCACCGACAGCGCCTGGATATTGAGCTTCACCTGCAATCGCCAGCCGCATTTTCCCGATCAGCCGGACGATACGCTGGTGATCTGGGTTTACGGCCTGCTCATGGACAAGCCAGGCAATTACACCGGCAAGGCCATGCCGGAGTGTACCGGCCGCGAGATCCTCGGCGAGCTATGCTATCACCTCGGCATCGCCGATGCGCTGGACGCGGTTGCCGCGAACACCAAGGTCCGCATGGCGTTGATGCCCTATATCACAGCGGAGTTCATGCCGCGCGCCGCCGGTGACCGGCCCCGTGTGGTTCCGGCGGGCTGCACAAATCTCGGCCTGCTCGGGCAATTCGTCGAAACCAACAACGACGTCGTGTTCACGATGGAAAGCTCCATTCGGACGGCGCGGATCGCAGTCTATACGCTGCTCGGGATACCCAAGCAGGTACCCGATCTGTCTCCGGTTCAGTACGACATCCGCAATCTGCTGCGGGCCGCGCGCGCCCTGAACAACAACGAGCCGTTCCCCGGCGAGCGCCTGCTCCACCGCATGCTCGGCAACACTTACTACGCGCATATCCTGCCGCCGCTTCCCGACAAGCCTGCCTCCTCCCTCGAGGAGGACCTGCGTGGCATGTTCGACAAGGGCGACGATCTGGTTCGAGGCATCGCCGCGCGATTTGCCAGCATGCTCGAAGGCATAAAGCGCTGAAGCGTTTGATACGCCAGGCCCGCAGCGAAGCGGGCCTTATTTTTTCACGGCCGCCAGAAAATCGAAGTCGCAGCCCTCGTCCGCCTGCTGCACATGCTCGCGATAGAGCTTCGCATAGCCGCGTTGCGCGACCTCGGGCACCGGTGGCGCTTTCCAGTCCTTGCGGCGCATCTCGAGCTCCGCATCGCTCACCAGCAATTCGAGTTTGCGGTTCGCGACATCGAGCCGGATGCGGTCGCCGGTCTTCACAAGCGCCAGCGGCCCGCCGACCGCGGATTCGGGCGCGACATGCAGCACGATGGTGCCGAACGCGGTGCCGCTCATGCGCGCATCGGAAATCCGCACCATGTCCTTGACGCCCTGCTGCGCCAGCTTCTTCGGGATCGGGATATAGCCTGCCTCCGGCATGCCGGGTGCGCCGATCGGACCGGCGTTACGCATCACGATCACGTCGTCCGCAGTGATGTCGAGCGCCGGATCGTCGATCCGCATCGTCATGTCCTCGACCGATTCGAACACCACCGCACGGCCTTCATGCTGCATCAGCTTTTCTGACGCCGCCGCCTGCTTGATGACGGCGCCGCGCGGGCAGAGATTGCCGCGCAGGATCGCCATGCCGCCTTCTTTCTTCAGCGGCGCGTTGCGCGGCCTGATCACGGTCTGGCCGGGCACATCCTCGAACGTTTTGATCGCGTCGCCGAGCGTGCCGCCCATCACATGCTTTGCATCGAGCTTCAGCAGATCCTTCAGCTCCTGCATCAGCCGCGGCACGCCGCCGGCATAATGGAAATGCTCCATGTAATGATCGCCGGACGGCTTGAGATCGACCAGCACCGGCGTGTTCCTGCCGATCTCGTCATACTCCTCGAGCGAAAGCGGCGTGCTGGTGCGCCCCGCGATGGCGGACAGATGCACGACGCCGTTGGTCGAGCCACCGATCGCCTGCAGCATCACGATGGCGTTGCGAAGCGCGTCCTTCGTGATGATGTCCGACGGCTTCGGACCGCCGGTCTTCGCAAGAACCGCTGCCTGCTTGCCGGTGGCCTCGGCGATCCTCACGCGATCGGCATGCGTCGCCGGAATTGTCGCCGCGCCCGGCAGCGTCATGCCCATCGCTTCCATCATGCAGGCGATGGTCGAGGCCGTGCCCATCACCCCGCAGGTGCCGATCGACGGCACCAGCCGCTCGTTCGCGACTTCGATATCTTCGGCCGAGATGCGCCCGCCGCGAAACTCGCCCCACAGTCTGCGGCAATCGGTGCAGGCGCCGAGCACCTCGCCCTTGAAGTGGCCGACCAGCATCGGCCCGACCGGCAAGACGATGGTCGGGCGGTCGGCGCTCACCGCCGCCATCACCTGCGCGGGCGTGGTCTTGTCACAGCCACCGATCAGCACCACCGCGTCGACCGGCAGCGCCCGCATCATCTCCTCGGTGTCCATTGCCATCAGGTTGCGCAGGAACATCGACGTCGGATAGGCGAAGCTCTCGTGGATCGAGATGGTGGGAAACTCCATCGGCATCGCGCCGGCGAGCATGGCGCCGCGCTTCACCGCCTCGATCAGTTGCGGGACATTGCCGTGGCAGGGATTGAAATCGGAATAGGTATTCGTGATCCCAATGATGGGCCGATCGAGCGCATCATCGGAATAGCCCATAGCCTTGATGAAGGCCTTGCGCAGGAACAGCGAGAAGTCCTTGTCGCCGTAGCTGGTCAGTCCCTTGCGCATGCCTGCGGTCACAGAACTCTCCCGATCATCCCATTGCTATTTTCAATGGCAATTTCAGCTGCGCTCCGCAAGTCGGCCCTGTAGTCCTTGGGCGTCCAGGACCGCGCGGTTTCGCAATATGAATATTCGCCATCTTCGCTATTTCGTGACGCTTGCCCAGGAAGGCCATTTCGGGCGGGCTTCGCTCAAATGCCACGTCACCCAGCCCACGCTGTCCGAAGCTGTGCGGCAGCTTGAGCGCGCGCTCTCGGTCTCGCTGATCGATCGGAAAGGTCAGCGCTATGCCGGGCTGACGCCGGGCGGGCGGCGGGTCCTGAGCTGGGCGCAGCGCATTCTCGCGGATCAGAAAGCGCTCGAGCACGAGCTCGAAGACATGCGCGGGACGCTGAGCGGCGAGCTGAACTTCGGGGTGATCCCGGCTGCGATGCCGGTCGCTCCGCTGGTGACCCGCGCCTTCACCGCGCGCTATCCCAATGTGACGTTGCGCCTGCTGTCGCTGAGTTCGACCGACATCCAGCGCGGCCTCGACGAGGGGACGCTCGAGGCCGGAATGACCTATCTCGACAACGAGCCGCTACGCAACGTGAAGAGCCGCGCGCTTTACGACGAGCGATACATGCTGCTCACCCCGAAGGGCGGAGCCTTCGAGGGCAAGCGGACGGTCCGATGGAAGGATATCGCAGCGCTGCCGCTGTGCCTGCTGACGCGCGACATGCAGAACCGAAGGATCATCGACCGGCTCCTGCTCGAAGGCGGCGCGATCACGCCCAGAATTGCGATCGAGACCAATTCGGTTCTGGCGCTCATCGCTCAGGTCCGCTCCGGGCATTGGTCGAGCGTGGTGCCCCATACTTTCCTCAGCCTGCTCGGACAGGAAGGATCGGCACTGACGGGACTGCTTGCCATCCCTCTCGTCAGACCGCAGACCACGCACAGCGTCGGAATCGTCGTCAACGACCGCGAGCCTCAGTCGCCGCTGGCGCGTGCGTTTCTCAAGTCGGTCGTCCCCGGCGATGTGCAGGCGGCGCTGCGGCGGGCGCTTCCGCCGAACGCGTGACCATCGGCATTTCCTATCACGGATGCCGAATTCCGATTTGATCCGACAATCGATTGCGCCGAACACTCCGGTCCGTCCCGACCAGGAGAGTCACATGTACGACGACGCGCGCGCTGCCATCCTCGATATTCCCAGCGGCGCCCTGATCGGCGGCGAATGGTCGGGAGCCGCCAGCGGCAAGACCTTTCCGAACATCGATCCGGCCAACGAGGCAACGATCGCCGAGATCGCCATGGGCGAACAGCCGGAGATCGATGCGGCGGTCGCCGCCGCGCGCGACGCCCTTGCGCGCGGGCCGTGGCCGGCGATGCCGGGCACCGAGCGCGGACGGCTTCTGCGCAAGCTCGCCGACATCATGCGCCAGCGCCTTGACGAGATCGCGGTGATCGAATCGATCGACGCCGGCAAGCCGCTGTCGGCGACTAAGCGCATGGACATCCCGGCCGCCATCGACTGCCTCGAATATTACGCCGGATGGGCCGACAAGATATCCGGCGAGGTCGTCCCTGTCCGCGCGGATGCGCTGACATTCGTGAAGCGGATTCCGGTTGGCGTGGTCGGCGTGATCGTTCCGTGGAATTTTCCGCTGATGAACGCAGTCTGGAAGATCGCGCCCGCGCTGGCCTGCGGTTGCACCGTGGTGCTCAAGCCGGCCGAACTCACGCCGTTGTCCGCGCTCTGGCTCGGGCGCGCGGCGCTCGAAGCCGGTTTTCCGGCCGGCGTCTTGAACATCGTTCCGGGCTTTGGCGCGGGAGCCGGCGCCGCTCTCGTCTCGCACCGGGGAATCGACAAGATCGCCTTCACCGGTTCGCCCGCGACCGGCCGCTTCATCATGCGGGCGGCATCAGACAACATCACGAAAGTCTCGCTCGAACTCGGCGGAAAATCGCCAAGCGTCGTCTTCGGCGACGCCGACCTCGAAGCCGCCGTGCGGCAGACCGCGTCGGGCGCCTTCTTCAACGCCGGCCAGGTCTGTTCCGCCGCGACGCGCGTCATCGTGCACGACAGCATTCACGATGCCTTCGTCGAGCGCATCGTCAAGCGCGCAAGCGGCCTGCGCATCGGCGACCCGCTGGATGACGGCACCGGCTTCGGTCCGGTGATTTCGCGGACGCAGATGGATCGGGTGCTGAAGTATATCGACATCGGCCGCCAGGAAGGTGCAATGACGGCGCTTGGCGGCGAACGCGCGGACCGGCGCGGCTTCTATATCCGGCCGACGATCCTGACCGGCGTCACCGAAACCATGACGGTGGCACGCGAGGAAATCTTCGGACCGGTGCTGTCGATCATGCGCTTTTCGACCGAAGCCGAAGCCATCGCCCTCGCCAACGGTACGGCCTACAGTCTCGCCGCCGCGGTCTGGACCAACGATGTGAACCGCGCACACCGCGTCACCGAGCGGCTCGACGCCGGCACCGTCTGGGTCAATACCTACGGCCCGACAGACACACGCCTGCCCTGGGGCGGCATGGGCGGCGAATCGGGCATCGGGCGCGACCTCGGCCGGGGCGCGATCGACAATTACTCCGAACAGAAAACCGTCTGGCTTCAATACCGCACACTCAGCGAGGCGGCGTAAGCGCCGTCACGCCGGGGCGGGCCGCGCAAACGGCGCCGCCCCAATTCCCCGCGCCGCCTGCTGCAGGCACGCCATCAACCGCGCCGCTGGCGGCGACAGCGTGCGGCCGCGCATCCGCACGGCCGAGAGCGCCGCCGCCGTGCGCAAGGTCTCGACCGGCAGCCGCTTCAAAAGACCGATCGCTTCGAAATAGGCGGTGATGTCCTCCGACAGCACCCACAGGAGGTCGCGCGCATTCATCAGGCTGACATTGGTCTGGATCGACGAGGACTCGATCATGCAACGGGCGGGACGCCGCTTCACGCGCCGGAAGATGCGTTCGATGCCGGCGCGCATCGGCGTGCCATCCTGCGGCAGGATCCAGTCCTGCTCCGCGAGTTTCGCCCAGCTGACAGACGAACCGCGCAGCAGCGGATGCTGCGGACCGGCGACGATATGGATCGCCGGGTCATAAAGTTCGTCCATTGCAAAATCGCGATCGACAAGCGCCGGCTCGACGCGGCCGATCACGAGATCGAGCCGCCCGTCGCGCAGCATGGCGAAATGCTCCTCCATCGCCCCCTCGCGCATGGTCACCACCACATCGGGCGCCTGGTCGAGCAGCAGCGACAGCGCGCGCGGCATCAGCACGTAGCAGGCACCGATCCCGGCCCCGACCGCGACCGTGCCGGACAGCCCGCTTTCAATGGCTTCGATCTCGGCCTGCGCGCGATCGAGATGGCCGACGAGATTCGCGGCGTGGCGGATCAGCGCCCGGCCCGCAGCGGTCGGACGAAGCGAGCGCCCCGCCTTCTCGAACAGATCGACCGCGAGATCGTCCGACAATGCGCCGAGCAGCTTGGAGGCCGCTGGCTGAGACAGGCGCACCTCGCGCGCGGCGGCGCTCAGGGTCGGCGCATGCTCCAGCGCCGCGAGCAGTTCGAGCTGCCGCAGGCGGATGCGGCGGCGCAGCGTCTGCCCCGATTTCCTGGGCTTCGACGGGGACTTGCGAGGGGTTCGCGGCGGCTTTCTGGACATATGCCACTTATGACATGAATTCGCGCCGACTATTCATTTGAATTGACTGGATCGATTTTCCAGAATTGTTCCAGTCTCCGCGATGCGAAACCGCTAAGGTCCGGGTCTTCCCATGGATTCCTCCCCCTCCTTTGCCCGGCCCGGACTGCACATGAAAAAGCCTGCCCCGTTTATCGATCGCTTCGGCCTCTGGACCGCGGACCAGGCGCGGCGCGCCCGCGCGCTGAAGACATTGGCCGCCAAGCACAAGCTCAAGCTGATCCGTTTGGTGTGGTCCGACACCCACGGCCACGCCCGCACCAAGGAGGTCACGATCCCGGCCTTCCTGTCGGCGCTGACCAATGGCTACAACATCAATGTCGCGACCACGACGCTCGACGCCTCCGGCGCGCGCACCTTCGCCTCGTTCACGCCCGGCGGCGGCATGGGCCTTGAGGAGATGACGGGTTCGCCGAACCTGACCATCGTGCCGGACCCGACGACGTTTCGCGTGCTGCCCTGGGCGCCGGGCATCGGCTGGGTGATCTGCGACGAATATTTCAACAACGGCGTACCGTTCCACTTCTCGCCGCGGCAGCTTCTCAAGAAGCAACTCGCGCGGCTGAAGCAGCAGAAATTCGGGCTGACGGTTGGGCTGGAAGTCGAGTGGTATCTGCTGCGTCTCGCGGGCGATCCCATTCTGCCCGAGAACACCAACGCCATCGGCTTCAAGGGCAAGCCGGTGCGGACCTTCCCGGTCGAGACCGGCTATTCGTATCATTCGGAATCCAACTTCGACATCATGCAGCCGGTGCTGACGGCACTCGCCGAGCATTTCGAGGCGATCGACCTGCCGCTGCGCTCGATCGAAAACGAATGGGGACCGGGCCAGGTCGAATGCACATTCGCGCCGAAGGATGCGCTGACCACCGCCGATAACCTCATCCTGTTCCGCAGCGCGACGCGGCAGATCACCCGCCGCATGGGCTATCTCGCCACCTTCATGGCGCGGCCGGCGATCGCCGGCTTCTGCGCCAGCGGCTGGCACCTGCACCAGTCGCTGTGCGACTCGAGCGGCAAGAAGAATTTGTTCACGCCGAACGGCAAGGACGCCTCAATGGGAGCGCCGCTGTCGGGCATCGGCATGCATTATCTCGCGGGGCTTCTGGCCAACGCGCAGGCGACGACGCCATTCACCACCCCGACCATCAACGGCTATCGCCGCTACAAGGCCAACTCGCTGGCGCCCGACCGCGCCACCTGGGCCTATGACCATCGCGGCGTGATGGCGCGGGTGCTGGGCGCGCCGCTCGATCCGGCGACGCGGATCGAGAACCGCATCGGCGAGCCGTCGGCCAATCCGTATCTTTATATCGCGGCACAGATCATCTCCGGGCTCGACGGCATCGCCAACAAGCGCGAACCCGGTCCGCAGGAACTGAACCCGTATAATTCGGACTTCCCGCTGCTGCCGAAGACCCTGCCCGACGCGCTCGCGGCGCTGGAAGGCTCGGCGCTGTTCCGCGAGCAACTCGGCGAGACCTTCATCGACTATTTCCTCGCCTTCAAGCGCACCGAGATCGGGCGCTTCGAGACGTGGAAGAGCGAGCATGGCGCCGCCGATCATCCGGCGGACGAGGCGACCGAATGGGAGCAGAATGAGTATTTCGATTATTTCTGAGGGCGCGTCTCCCCTCCCCCCGCGAGCGAAGCGAGTGGTGGGGAGGGGTCGGGGGTGGGGGGTCTTGTGACTCACCGACCGCCCCCACCCCGATCTCCTTCGCGTTGCTCAGTCGATCGACCCTCCCCGCCGCTTCGCGGGGGGAGGGAAAAGAGCACAGGACCTGACGCCATGCTGGAAAAAACCACGAACCTGATCCGCACCGCCTATCTGGCGCCGCCCTATGATTACGACGAACTGGTGCAGCGCGATCGCGTGCATCAGCTGATCTATACCGACCCCGCGATCTTCACCGCGGAGATGACGCATGTCTTCGGCGCGGTCTGGGTCTATCTCGCGCACGAGAGCCAGATCCCGAAGAACGACGACTTCATCACCGCGAAGCTCGGCCTGCGCCCGATCATCGTGCTGCGCGATTCGAAGGGACAGATCCGCGCGCTGTACAATCGCTGCACCCATCGCGGCACCACGTTGTGCCGGCTGGAGAAGGGCAATTCGAATGTCTTCCGTTGCCCGTATCACGGCTGGACCTTCAACAACGACGGCTCGATCCGCAACGTGCCGTGGCCGGACGGCTACGCCAATGACGTGACCGAAACGCGCTTCAACGCCGCGCAGATCCCGCGCGTCGAAAGCTATCGCGGCTTCATCTTCGGCACGCTCAACATGGATATGCCGCCGCTGGAGGAATATCTCGGCGACGTGAAGAAGCCGCTCGACGAATGGCTCGACCGCCATCCCGGCGGCAAGGTCGCGATCTGCGAGGCCAACCGCCTCAAGTACAACGGCAACTGGAAGCTCGCCTACGACAATTCCTGCGACGGCTATCACGTCGTGTTCTCGCATCGCTCGCTGCTCGACATGGAGAACCGGCTGGTCGCGGAAGGCGACAAGGGCATGTCCTAT
Organism: Pseudomonadota bacterium; assembly: GCA_023387555.1. Lineage (GTDB taxonomy): Bacteria > Pseudomonadota > Alphaproteobacteria > Rhizobiales > Xanthobacteraceae > Pseudorhodoplanes. The sequence continues at coordinate 18,867 of JAEWHY010000024.1, read as the reverse complement.
TACAAGGGCCGCCCCGACGAAGCGCCGATGTACATGAAGTATTTCGGCCACGGCCATCACTTCAAGGACAAGCGCCCGAACATGGAGATCAAGCCGGGCGCGATGTGGGCGGTGGAAAGCCCGCATCCCGGCATGGAGCATTACGAGGCCGAACTGCGGCGGCGTCTCCGCGACCGCGCGCCGGAGGCACTCGACCTCGCCTCATCGGAGCCGGTCAACATCAACATCTTCCCGAACCTGTCGATCCTCGGGAACCATCTGCAGGTGTTCGAGCCGCTCAGCGTCAACGAAACTAACACGATCTGGTACGGCACCGCCGTGGTCGACGATGAAGGCGTGTGGGGCGACGAACTGCAGCTGATCAATGCGCTGCGCATGCGCACGCAGGAAGGCTTCCCGAATTTCGGCGAGGTCGATGACCTTGCCAATTTCGAGGAGATCCAGCGCGGGCTCGGCGCGTTCGAGGACGAGTGGGTCTACATGCACCGCGGCATGGACATTCCGGGCCGGACCGTCGATCTCGGCGACGGCGTCAAGAAGGCGCCGGCGACCGACGAAATGTTCATGCGCGAATACATCCAGTACTGGAAGCGGCTGATGCAGACCGAGCCGAATGTCCAGATCAAGCGGGAGCCGTGATCATGCAGGCACAAAAAAGCGAAGCGCCGCTTAAACACGATCCGCACAAGACCTCGTTCTACATCACCGACGCGCTGTACGAGGAAATTATCGCCGATTTCTCGAACTGGCAGCGCGATGATCTCGTCGTAAACGACATGGCGGAGCGCGACCTGTTCCGCGGCCTGCTGGAGCACGAAGCGCGCCTGCTCGATCAGGACCGGCTGGAGGACTGGCTCACGCTGTTCACGCCGGAATGCGTGTACTGGCTGCCGTCGACGCCGACCGGCGGCGATCCGCGCAAGGAAATCGCCATCACCTTCGACGACCGCCGCCGCCTCGAGGATCGCATCTATCGCCTGCGCACCGGCTATGCCTGGTCGCAGAAGCCGAAGTCACGCACCGTGCGGCTGGTCGCCAATGTCGAGGTGTTCGACATCGGCCGGCCCGACACCCGCATGGTGCGGTCCAACGTGATGATCGCCGAGTTTCGCGGCTTCGAGACGCGCTGCCTCTACGGCTGGTGCGGGCATCGATACACGAAGCAGGACGGAACGTGGAAGATCGCGGTGCGCCAGCTCAATCTGATCGACTGCGACCAGTGCATCCGCAATCCGAGCATCGTGCTCTGATCTGACCTTGCAAGCACCGCTGTCACTGTCCCCTCCCCCGCGAGCGGAAGCGGGTGGTGGGGAGGGGTCGGGGGGCATTAATCGCAAGCGTTCGCAATCTCCCCCCACCCGGCTCGCGCTCCACGCTCGCCACCCTCCCCACCGCTTCGCGGGGGGAGGGCAAGGGAAAAGCGTCGTGCTATAGAGCGCACCGCTTTCGTGATACTCCGCAGGGACTACTGCATGCCCCGGCTCGCCTCCGCGCTTGTCCTCACCCTCTTTTTCGTTTTCACAGCGCTGCCCGCCTTCGCCCAGGACGCTTCGAAAGCATCGATGCCGGGACACTGGCGCTTTGAGAAGGACGCCGCCGATGCGGCCAACCTGTCGTTCGTCAACGATGGCAAGGTGATCTTCCTGGTGCGCGCGGGCCGCACCATCAGCGTGTGGTTCGCTTGGCCCGAAGGCCCCCAGACCAAGGGCGCGGTGCGGGTGCGGCTCGAGGCCGGCGCCAAGCGCTGGCGGCTGGACGGCGATCTCGTCACCGAAGAGCAGAACGGCAAGCCGGCGATCTACTTTATGCAGAACGACATGGGGCTGACCGAGCGCAAGAAGAAATGGGGCAACCTGACCCAGCGCTATAACCAGTTCATCGACAGCCTGACGACCGCGAACCAGATCGTCATCACCACGAAGCAGGGCGTAATCCGGCTGCCCGCCGTCACCATCGCGGACGCGCGTCAGCAGATGCAATTGTAATGGGCTGCGGCCCGTGCGGGATCGGGCCGCCTCTTGACGGTTGCGTCGCGCATCAGGCTCTACCCAACATTGCGGACGTGCGGTAAGCTGGCGCATCCTTTTGCGACCGCCGCCCCCGCAATGCCATTTCACGACCAAGCCCTGATCGACGCCATCTACGAAGCCGGTGCCATCCCGGAATTATGGCCCAAGGTGCTGGAGATGTTTTCCCAGCGCCTCAACGGCTCCGGCGGCATCCTGTTCGCCAGCAACGGGCCCAACGTGAAGTGGATCGCATCCGGCCTGATGGAAGAAGCCATGGCGGCCTTCGTGCGCGATGGCTGGTTCTTCCGTAACCCGCGTCCGGCCCGGCTTGCGGCATTGAATTATAACGGCTTCGTCTCCGATCTGGATACTTTCACGCTGGAAGAGATCAGGCAGGAGCCGGTCTATACCGAGTTCCTTCACAAGCATAACGGCGGCTGGGCGGCCGGCACCCAGATCGAAGCGCCAGGCGGCGACAAGATCATCCTGAGCTTCGAGCGGGAATACGCCAAAGGGCCTTACGACAAGGCGACCACCGACGCGCTCGATCCGCTGCGACCGCATTTCGCGCGCGCGGCGCTGTTCTCCTGGCGGATCGGGCTCGAACGCGCGCAAGCAATGGCGCAGACGCTGGAAACCGTGGGCCTGCCGGCCGCGGTGCTGCGCACGGGTGGCAAGCTGTATGCGGCGAACGATCTGATGCAGCGGCTGATTCCGGAGGTCGCACACGACACGCCGCGGCGCATGGCGCTGGTGGATGCGGCCGCCGATGCCATGCTGGCCGCGGCCCTCGAACGGGTCCGCACGCCCGGCCTCGCCACCGCGGCGGCGGTCAGTTCCATCGCAATTCGCGCAACGAAGCAGCGCGCGCCGATGGTGGCGCATGTGCTTCCGATCCGCGGCGCCGCGCATGACGTTTTCGCAACGGCCAATGCCATCCTGCTGATCACGCCGGTGCAGAAGGCGACGTCGCCGGATTCAAAGCTGCTGCAGGCGCTGTTCGATCTGACGCCCGCGGAGAGCCGGATCGCCCAGGGCATCGGCAACGGCGAGACGCTCGAAGCCCTCGCACAGCGGTTCGGCATCTCTGCCAGCACCGCCCGCACCCAGCTCAAGGCGACAATGGCGAAGACCGGCACCAGCCGCCAGACCGAGCTTGCGCTCCTGCTTTCAGGCGGCTCGTGGCCGAAGCAGGATCGCAATTCGCAATAGCCGCCATGAAACGGCCGTTGGCCGCTGGCCGCAAAAGGCAAGCAGCCGGTTAACGCCAGCTCAGCACCGGATGTGGCCGCTCCGGATCAGGCGGCCTGTTTCGCCGTTTGCCGAATGAGATCGGCGGCCTTTTCCGCAACCATGATCGTCGGAGCATTGGTATTGCCGGATGGGATCAGCGGCATGATCGAGGCATCGACAACGCGCAGCCCGTCGATGCCGCGCACACGAAGAGCATCGTCGACCACAGCCAGCGGGTCGTTGCGGGTGTCGCCCATTTTGCAGGTTCCGGACCAATGATGCATCGACTGCAACGTCTTGCGCGCATAGGCGAGGATCTCGTCGTCGGACATGACGGCCTCTCCCGGCGAGACTTCGGACACGATGCGTGACCTCAGCGGCTCGGTCTCGAACAGACGCCGCAGCCAGTGAACGCCGGCGATCACCGCCTGACGATCGACCGACGACTGCAGATAATTCGCAAGGATCGCAGGCGACTGATCCGCAGACGGACCGCGCAGCGATACGCGCCCACGCGAATGCGGCCGCAGCACGCAAACCGAGGCGCCGACCGCGGGCGTATCGCCGATCACCAGCGTACCCTTCGGGCTGAACTCCCAGCTCACCGGCCGGAACATGAGCTGCAGATCGGGCCGCTCGGAGCCGGGCAACGCGCGCACGAAGGCGGCAGCCTGCGATGCACCGAGACTGAGCAGGCCGCGCCGCGTCATCACATAATGAGCGCCATGGAGATATTTGCGCACCCCGCGCAGATCGGCGTTGATCGAACTGTCGGGCGTGGATCGATAGGTGTGATGGATGTAGAGGTGATCCTGCAGATTTTCCCCGACGCCCGGCACATCGGCTACCACCGGAACCGAGAATTTCTGCAACGTCTCACCCGGCCCAATCCCCGACACCATCAGCAGCTTGGGCGAATCGAGCGCACCGGCGCAGAGAACGACGTCACGCCGCGCCGTGGCGAATTGCGGCTCGCGACCGCGCCTGTAATGCACGCCGGTCGCACGGCGCCCGGCGATCTCGATGCGCTGCACCGCAGCGGCGGTCGCGATCGTCAGATTGGGCCTATGTTCGATCGGCCGAAGAAAGGCATCGTATGTCGAGTGCCGGCGTCCATCGCGGATGGTGAAATGCAAGAAGCCCGTTCCCTCCTGTTCTGCGCCATTGAAGTCGGCGCGCTCCTGGAGACCGAGCGCCACGCCCGCCCTGATGAAATCCTGCGAGGCAGGGTGCTTGATATAGGGTGACGTGACATGCAGCGCGCCATCGCCGCCATGCAGATCGCTCTGCCCGTCTTCGTATCGTTCCGACTTGCGGAAATAGGGCAGCACATCCGACCAGCCCCAGCCGGCATTGCCGAGCTGGCGCCACTGATCGTAATCCTGCGGATGACCGCGCACATAGGCCATGCCGTTGATCGCGCTGGAGCCGCCGAGCGTCCGGCCGCGCGGCACATAGACGCTGCGTCCATCGAGATACGGCTCGGGCTCGGTCGAATAACCCCAGTTGTATTTCCCGGGAAAGATCAGTTGTGACGTGCCTGCCGGAATGCGTATCCAGGGCGTGCGAGGCGCAGGCCCCGCTTCGAGAACCAGCACGCGAACGGACTGATCCTCGCTGAGACGTGACGCCAGCACACAACCCGCAGAACCGGCTCCGATGATGATGTAATCGAACACGTTTTCCATGCGCCATTGCTAGCGCACAAAATGTCGCGCGCCATCATTGTGTTTCATCCGTCAAACGCGATCTGAATCTTGCGGTCGGTTGATGCTACAGCAGCAGCGATCGCCGCGGATGAACCGCTGCAAAAACCAGAAGTCTTCAAAGACTCTTGAAATATTGGAGGAAGGCCATGTCCCGCCATCTCGCTGCCGCCGCTCTTGCGGCGACCGTCCTGCTGCCCGCAGCATCTCTCGCACAGGACAAACCGGTTGCGCTGAAGATCGCGCATTGGGTGCCGGCGAGTCATCCATTGCACAAGCCCACCGAAGAATGGGCCGCATCGATGACGAAGGCGTCGGGCGGAACGCTCACCTTCAGCATCTTTCCCGCGCAGCAGCTTGGCAAGGCGTTCGATCATTACGACATGGCGCGTGACGGCATTGCCGACTTCGCCATGATCAATCCGGGTTATCAGCCCGGCCGTTTCCCGATCGCCGGCGCGATGGAACTGCCTTTTCTCGCAGCGAACGCGAAGGGCGGATCGCAAGCGATCGACGATTGGTACCGGCGTTATGCCGGAAAGGAGATGAAAGACGTCAAATTCTGCCTCATGCTGGTCCATGAGCCCGGGACGTTCCACAGCCGGACCAAGAAGATCGCGTTGCCGGAGGACGTCAAGGGCCTGAAGGTGCGTCCGGCCAACGCAACGATCGGAAGCTTCATCACCCTGCTCGGCGGCACCAACGTACAGGCCTCGGCGCCGGAGGCGCGCGATGTGATCGAGAAAGGCGTCGCCGACGCGCTGACCTTTCCCTGGGGCTCGATGCTGCTGTTCGGACTCGACAAGGTCACGAAGTATCACATGAACGCGCCGTTCTACATGTCGCCGATCGGCTATGTGATGAACAGGGCCAAATACGACGCGATGTCGGCCGCGCAGAAGAAGGTCATCGACGACCATTGCAGCAACGAATGGGCGGTCAAGATGGCCTCCGCCTGGGCTGACTTCGAAATGGCGGGCCTGCCGAAGTTCCAGGCGATGAAGGATCACGAGGTGTATGCGCTCACCCCGGAACAGGTGGCGGCGTGGAAAGCCGCGGCCGAGCCGGTGCGGAAGACCTGGGCCGAAGGCGTCCGCAAGGCCGGACATAACCCGGACGCGGTCCTCAACGACCTCGTGACCTCGGTCGAAAAGGCGGGCGCCGCACCGAAATAGTGAGGAGATCGACGGACCGCGTCGAAAGTATCGGCGGTCAGCCGATCGCATTCAAACAAATACGGCGCCGCATCAGCGGCGCCGTATTTGTATGTTTTTGACACATCTCGGTCGCGCCAACCGTGAGCCCTTCGGCCGGCGGGGCGTCCCGGTTTTGCTGGCGAAACATCAGAATATCCGGTTGCGGCATTGCGCCCCGATGCACCGACACCGTGTTACCGTTGACTCGCTCAATCGCCAATCTCAGAATGATCGCGACGGGAAATGGGTTGCAAAGACCCTCGACGCATCGCCGGCCAACAGGCGAGCGTTCCCACGAGGAAAATGCAAGGAGAGACACGCGATGGCTGCGCCACTTCGCTTCAACGTCATGCATTTCATGCCGTATTCCTACCTCCCCGAAAACCACAAGGAGTTCAAATCGACCTGGGTCAGTTTCCCGAACAAGTATTTCGATCCCGACAAGGGGCACGAACTCTACAATCGCTACATCGGCGAACTCGTTCTTGCGGACGAACTTGGATACGACGCGGTCGTGGTGAACGAGCACCACAACACCGTCTATTCGATGATGGCGACCCCGAACATCATCGCTTCGTCGATCATCGCGCAGACCAAGAATGTGCGCATCTGCGTGTGGGGCACGCCGCCGAATTTCATGATGCCGAACCGGCTGGCGGAGGAATACGCGACGCTGGACGTGATGTCGAAGGGCCGCCTCGAGGTCGCATTCCCGCTCGGCACCGGCATGGAATACTGGTCGAACCCGGTGAACCCGGCGACCGCGCGCGACAAATTCCGCGAGTCGCTGAAGATCATCCTGCAGGCCTGGTCCGAGGACGGACCGACCACGCATTACGGCAACCACTATACCTACCGCTTCCTCAATCCGTGGCCGCGGCCTTATCAGCGGCCGCATCCGCCCTGCTACATCGTCGGCACCGGCTCGCCCGAGACCATCGAGATCGCGGCGGAACTCGGCTTCGGCTACGCCTCGGTGTTCGTGACGCAGGCGCGCGCCAAGGAGCTGAACGATCAATTGCGCGAGCGCGCCTCGCAATACGGCCACACCATCCGCCCGGACCAACTGCCGCTCTTGACCTTCGTCTATGTCGCGGAAACCCAGGAACAGGCGGAGAAGGAATACATCCCGCATCTGCAGCGCTTCTTCGAGGATTTCGCCCGCACCATTCCGCAATATCTCGCGCCTCCGGGGTATCTGTCGGTCGATCAGCTGAAGGTGCGCGCCGCCACCGCCGACAAGATGCATGGCGGCTTCGACTTCAAGGCGATCTCTTCGTCCTTCTTCATTTCGGTCGGCACCCCGGACAAGGTTGCCAATGACATCGGCGAATGGTCCGCACGCATGAAGACCAACCACATCAACAGCGTGATGCATGTCGCCGACATGCCGCACTGGAAGACGGTGAAGAACCTCACGCTGTTCGCGGAGGAAGTGATGCCGCGCCTGAGGAAGCAGAGCGGCGCTCCGCAACGCATGGCCGCCGAGTAACGGGAAGAGACATCAGCAATGAGCAAGTTCGAGCGTCAGACTCTCACCGTCGATGGCGTCAAGACCGTCGTCCATACCGCCGGCCACGGCGAACCGCTGGTGTTCTTCCACGGCGCCGGCACCGTGGACGGTTTCGATTTCGCCGAACGCTGGACCGACCGCTTCCGCGTGATCGCTCCGTACCATCCGGGCTTCGGCGAATCCGGCGACGACCCGACCTTCACCACGATGCATGACTACGTCATGCATTATCTCGAGCTGTTCGACATGCTGCGGCTCGACCGGTTCAACCTGGTCGGGCTGTCGATGGGCGGCTATCTCGCGGCGAAATTCGCCAGCGAGCATGGCCACCGCGTCAGGAAACTGAGCCTGATTGCGCCAGCCGGCCTGATTGACCCGAAGAACCCGATGCTCGATATCCTCGCGGTGCCGGGCGAGGCGGTGCCGGGCCTCCTCGTGTCGGACTTCGAGGTGCTGAAGAAGAAACTGCCGGAGAAGCCGGACCTCGATTTCATGGGCGATCGCTATCGCGAAGCCACCACCGTCGCGCGGCTGTTCTGGGAGCATCCGGGCGATCCGAAGTTCATGCGCTATCTTCACCGCATCAAGGTGCCGACCCAGATCATCTGGGGCGAGGAGGACAAGATCATCCCGGCTGGACAAGCCGAGACCTGGCGCAAGTTCATCCCGAACGCCGACATCCAGGTCTACAAGGGCGCCGGCCATCTCGTGCATCTGGAACGGCCCGAGGCCGTGGACGCCGTAGCGCGTTTCATGAGCTGACCGCACCGCTTTTTCTTTGCTGGATACACCGGCGCGCGCCGCGGCGCGGGCCCGTGAGCGACAAGACGAATGGTGCGGAGCCGGTCACAGAAGCCGGCATGCACCGAAACAGAACAACGGGAGGATGGAATGGACAGAAGGACATTCGTGAAAGGCAGCGCCGCGATCGTCGGCGCGTCGACACTGCCGACGGTCTACGCGCAGGCGCAGGCGGCGCCGTCGAGCATCCGCTTCGGCTATGCGATCACCCAGTCCGGCCCGCTCGGGCCGGGTGCGGAATCCACCAGCGTGTCGCAATACAAGCTGTGGCAGAAGCGGGTGAACGACGACGGCGGGATCATGCTGAAGAAATTCGGCAAGAAGGTGCCGATCGAGTTCATCGCCTATGACGACCAGGGCAAGCCCGACGAACTGCTCAAGCTCACCGAGCGGCTGATCCAGCAGGACAAGGTCGACATGATCCTGAGCCCCTATGCCAGCCACATGAACCTGGCATCGGCGCCGGTCACCAACAAGTACGAATATCCGGTGATCTACACGACGGCGACGACCAACAAGACCTACACGCTCGGCCCGCGATGGCCGTTCGCGTTTTGGAACATCTCGCAGCCCAACGAATCTACCGAGCCGCTCGCCAAAATGATGGGCGACCTGAAGAAGGCCGGCAAGATCAAGGGCCGTGCCGCGGTGATCCATCCGAATGTCGAATTTGGCGTCGAGATGAACGGCGCTTTCCTCGAGGCCGCGAAGAAGAACGATATCGAGGTCGTCTACAACAAGAGCTATCCGTTCGGCTCGTCCGACCTGCAGCCGCTGGTGCGCGAAGCCATGGCCGCGAGCCCCGACGCGTTCATCGCAATGAGCTATCCGCCGGACACCTTCATGCTGCCGGAGCAATGCAAGATCGTCGGCTTCAATCCGCAGATCATGTATCTCGCCATCGGCGGTGTGTTCCCGGGCCTGAAGGGCAAGTACGGCAACAACGTCAACGGCATCTTCGTGTATGGCGGCCTCAATCCGGACGAACCCGGCATGGCCGAATACAACAAGGCGCACCAGGCGATGTTCAACCGGGTGTCGGAAGCCGGCGCGATCAACGTCTACAGCGGGCTGCAGGTCACCCAGCAGGCCATCGAATCCGTCGGCGAAATCGACCGCAAGAAGATCCGCGACGCGATCGCCCGCGACAAGTTCAAGACGCTGTGGGGCGAGTTGTCCTACAAGGACCAGCGCAACGCCAGCCCCTGGGCCGTCGGCCAGTGGCAGAACGGCGAAGTGGTCGGCGTGTTCCCGGCGGACAAGTCCGGCGCGCGCCAGCCGGTGTTCCCGAAGCCGGCCTGGTCGTAACGGAACCACCGAACGGTCATCGCCCGCGCCAGCGGGCGATGAAGGCGCAAGGGCCTCACGCCCGCTGGATGCCCCGCCCGCGCGGGGCATGACACCCGATTGTGCGACCGACGGAAGTTGTTTCAGTGATCCTGTTTGAAGTCTTTCTCAACGGGCTGCTCCTCGGCGGGATGTATGGACTCATCGCGCTCGGCCTGAACCTGCAATACGGCATCGCCCGCATTCTCAATCTGTCGTTCGGCGAATTCTTCGTCGGCGGCGCCTTCATCGCGTTCTTCACCATCATGCTGTGGAAGCTCAATCCGTTCCTCAGTGTGTTCATCAGTGTCCCGATCGCCTTCGCGCTGAGCTGGCTGATCTACCGGTTCATGATGGTGCCGCTGATCAAGCGCGCGCCGGACCAGGACGCGCTCGACGCCGACGCCGTGCTGGTCACCTTCGGGTTGTTCTTCGTGTTTCAGGGCTTGGCGCTGGTTCACTGGTCGGGCGATTTGCGCGGCTACAGCTATCTCTCGGTGCCGGTCCATATCTTCGGCGCCACTGTCGCGCTCAACCGGCTGGTCGCCTTCCTCGGCGCCTGCGCGCTCGCGCTCGCGCTCTACGGAATCCTCCGCTACACGCGGGTCGGTTCGGCGCTTCGCGCCATCACCATCGATCCGGTCGCGGCCGGCCTCGTCGGCATCGACGTGAGGAAGCATTCGGCGCTGGTGTTCGCCGCCGGCGGCGCGCTGGCCGCGGTGTCCGGCATGCTGGTCTCCACCTTCGTGTCGTTCAGCGCGACCTCGGGCGTCGAATACACGCTCAAGGCGCTGATCGTCGTCATCATGGCGGGCGTCGGCCGGGTCACCGGCACCCTCGCTGCCGGCATCCTGCTCGGCGTCGTGGAGTCGCTCGGCGGCTATCTGATCGACCCGGCGCTGACCATCGCCATCAACTTCGCACTGTTCATGCTGATCCTTCTGGTGCGGCCGACCGGATTGTTCACCCGTGCCTGAAATCATCGACAAGAACCGCTGGCTGATCGCAACCTTCGTGCTGGTGGGAGCGGCGCTCGCGCTGCTGCCGCTGTACGCCTCGAGCTACACCGTCTCTTTCCTCTTGCTGATGTTCGCCAACATCGCGCTGGCGACCGCATGGTCGTTCTTCTCCGGCGCGACGCGCTACATTTCGCTGGCAACCGCGGCCTTCTTCGGCATCGGCATCTACACGCTGGCGATCACCCATGTTTACATCCCGATCGGCTTCGCGCTGATCGCCGCGGCGGCGATCGGATTCCTGATCGCGGTCGTCGTCGGCCTGTCGACGCTGCGGCTGCGCGGGGTCTATTTCGTGGTCTTCACCTTCGGCCTGACCGAACTGGTGCATCAGGTGGTCAACTGGTGGGAGATCAAGATCAACAAGACCGCGACGCGCTACATTTTCTCCGATGCCTCCAACGTCACGATCTACCTGATCCTGCTCGCGGTGGCGTTCATTACGGTCGTCGGAAGCTGGTATGTGAGCCAGTCGCGGCTCGGCTATGCGTTGCGCGCAATCGGCGAGGACGAGACCGTGGCGCGTCACACCGGCATCAACGCCACCTGGGTCAAGGTGCTGTGCTTTGCGCTGTCGGCCTCGGCGATGGCGCTGGTTGGCGCGACGCTAGCGCTCCGCTACCCCTATATCGACGCCAGCATCGCCTTTAACAATTCGTGGTCGTTCCAGGTGCTGATCGCCGCGCTCCTGGGCGGCGCCGGCCGGTTCTGGGGCCCGATGGTCGGCGCCATCCCGCTGGTGCTGCTGTCCGAAATCCTCGCCGGCACCTTCCCGCATCACTTCAGCATCGCGCTCGGCCTGTGCTTCGTGGTGATCGTGTATTTCATCCCCGGCGGGCTCGCGCCGCTGGTCGAACGCACTTGGTACCGGCTGCGCAACAGCGTCCGCGCCAAGCAGGTGGCTGCATGAGCGCCGGCGAAACTCTTCTGACCGTCAGCGGGCTGCGCAAGGCGTTCGGCGGCCTCGTCGCCGTGCGCGACATCTCGTTCGAGATCAAGCGCGGCACGATCGCCGGCCTGATCGGTCCGAACGGCTCGGGCAAGACCACAGTGCTCAATCTCATCACCGCGGAGCTGACCCCGGATGCCGGCTCGATCCGGTTTCGCGGACAGGAGCTCGTCGGCCGCCGCTCGTTCGAAGTCTGCCGCGCGCGCATCGCCCGAACCTTCCAGCTGGTGCGCGTGTTGCCGGGCATGACCGCGCTGGAAAACGTGATGCTCGGCCGCATGTTCGGTGCCGACCCGGCGAGCCCCACCATGGCCGCGCATGACGCCGAACGATTGATCGCGCGGGTCGGGCTGGCGGGACAGGCCCATCTGTACGGCTCGCAGCTCACCTATATCGACCAGAAGCGCATCGAACTCGCGCGCGCGCTGGCAACGCGCCCCGACCTCCTTCTGCTCGACGAGTGGCTCGCCGGGCTCAATCCTACCGAATTGCAGGTCGGCATCGCGCTGATCCGCCAGATCAAGAAGGATGGCGTCACCATCGTCATGATCGAACATGTGATGGAGGCGATCCGCGCGCTGTGCGACACCTGCGTAGTCATGAATGCCGGCGAGAAGATCGCCGAGGGCACGCCCCATGCGGTGCTGTCGAACCGCCAGGTGATGCAGGCCTATCTCGGAACCGACACGGGAGCCGACGATGCTGCGGCTTGAACATGTCAGCGTCGCCTATGGCAAGCACGAGGCCCTGCACGACGTCTCGATCGAGATTCCGGCCGCCCGCACCACCGTGATTCTCGGCGCCAATGGCGCGGGCAAGACCACGCTCCTGAAAACCATCGCCGGTCTCGTGCAGGCGCGGCCCGGCAGCCGCATCCTGTTCGAGGACCGCCCGATCGAGAACGAGCCGCCGCACCGCATCGTCTCGGCCGGCATTGCGCTGGTGCCCGAGGGCCGCCGTTTGTTCGGCGAGATGACGGTGATCGACAATCTCAAGCTCGGCTCCTATCCGGAGCGCGCGCGCGCCGACGAAGCGCGTCAGCTCGAGAAGCAGCTCACGACATTCCCGCGGCTGGCCGAACGCAGGAACCAGCTCGCCAAGACCATGAGCGGCGGCGAGCAGCAGATGCTGGCGATTGCGCGCGCGCTGATGTCTGAGCCGAAGTTCCTGCTGCTCGACGAGCCTTCGCTCGGATTGTCGCCGCGGCTGATCAAGGAATTGTTCGCGACGCTGCGCACCATCACGCAGGGCGGCCAGGCCGTGGTGCTGGTCGAGCAGAATGCGCATCAGAGCCTGCAGCTCGCCGACATCGTCTATGTGCTGGAGAACGGCCGCATCCATTCGTCGGGCACCGCCGCGCAGATGCAAAAGGATGCCGCGATAGCCCGCGCCTATCTCGGCGTGACGGCCGAGCCGGAAACTGCCGCCGCCACACCGCATGCAGAGGCACAGCAAAGCGCAACGGGAGGTTTTGTTAACCCATTCGCGCGTACCATCGCGCCTACGCGGGACGATCTGCGGCACTCGCCCGAGGGCGACGCCGATCTCAATCAAAGAGGCCAGACCATGGGCGGTTTCTACAACCCGTACGCACGGGCCGTGTCCTACGATTTCGCACCGAAGAAGCCCGACCAAGCCGCGCCGGACGCAGCCGCACCTGCGCATGAGCGCGGCGACGTGTCGGGCGGCTTCTCCAATCCCTACGCGCGGAGCGTGGAGAAGTAACGATTGCTTCCACCAATCGTTTGACCGTCATTCCGGGGCGCGACCGTCAGGTCGCGAACCCGGAATCCATACTCCCGATCGTGGTTATGGATTCCGGGCCCGCCGCTTCGCGTCGTCCCGGAATGACCAAAGCTCACGGCACCGCATACGGATTGCGGAAACCGCCCGACTGATTGCTGCTGGCGAAATCGCTGCCGGGCGTCTTCACGCTGTGCAGCTTCGGCGCCGCCTCCTGCTCGCGGGCGATCTGCGGCGACACCGAACCGGCACTGCGGATCGCGTGATAGCTGAGTTCGTCCGGATCCATGAGATCGGGCACCTTCCAGCCGTCGAGATCATATTCGGCCATGCACTGCTCGGCGAAGCCCTGCAGGTTCCTCGCCGTGCCGCCGGCCATCGCCCCGAACAGAACATACCGGCGGATTTCCTCGGTCGAGCCGCCGTAGTTGATCTCGTAGAGTTCGTGCCGCCCGCCGAATTCGGTGCCGATCGCATCCCATAGAAGCTTGAGCAGTTTCACGCGATCGACCGCGTCATAACCGTTCGAGCCGCGCATGTACTTGTCGATATAGGGCCGGATCTCCGGATTCTTGAAGTCGCGCGCCGACGAGTTGAGATAGATCAGGCCCGACGCCACCGTCTGCTCGATGATGTATTTGACCTTGGTGTAGGCCATCGTCGAAATGATCTGATAGGCGCCGGCCGGTTCGATGTCCGGCAGAAGATAATCGCCGACCCATGGCTTCGGATTGCGGGCCATCGCCTCGGTCAGGCCCCAGAACAGGTTGCGCCAGACCAGCACCTCGCCGACATTGGCCTGCACGCCGCGGAAGTCCTTCGAGCCGGTGGCCTCGACCGCCTTCAGCAGCAGACCGGCGATGAAGTCGAGCTTCACCGCAAGCCGCGTGCAGCCATGCAGCAGCGCGCGCGGCAGGAAGCCGGTACGCGGGAAGAAGTTGTTCGCCTTCTCGATATCGCCGTAGCAGAACACGTTCTCCCAGGGGATCAGCACCTTGTCGAGAATGAACACCGCGTCGTTCTCGTCGATGCGGCTCGACAGCGGATAGTCGAACGGCGAGCCCATCGCGGTCGACGTCATTTCGTAGGAGGGCCGGCAGATCAGCTTCACGCCCGGCGCGTTGGTCGGGATCATGAAGATCGCCGCGAAGTTCTTGTCCTGGACCGGGATCAGCCCGTGGTGGGCGACGAAGGTGTAATTGGTCAGCGCCGAACCGGTCGCAACCACCTTCGCCCCCGACACGACGATGCCGGCATCGGTTTCCTTCTCGACATGGCAGCAGACGTCACCGACCTCGTTCGGCGGACGATTGCGGTCGACCGGCGGATGGATGAAGGCGTGATTGACGAACGGAACCCGCTCCTGACAGAACTGGTACCAGCGCTTGGCGTTCTCCTGCCACGGATCGTAGAAGTCGGCATTGGCGCCGAGCGTGCCGAGGAACGCCGCCTTGTAGTCGGGCGCGCGGCCGAGCCAGCCATAGGTGATCTTCGCCCATTCGGCGATGGCGTCGCGCCCGGCAACCGATTCGGCGACGTTGCGCGGCGCCTTGAAATAGGCCTGCGTCATGCCACCATTGCCGGTGTCGGTCGGCTGCAGCAGCTTGTCGGCGTGCTTGGGATCATGCAGCGCGTCATACAGGCGCGCGATCATCCGCGAGGTGTTGCGGAACGCCGGATGCGTGGTGACGTCCTGGACCCGCTCGCCGTAGATGTAGACCTCGCGCCCGTCGCGCAGCGAATCGAGGAACTGCTCGCCGTTCATGGGCGTCGAGACCTTGATCTTTCCGGTGGTCGCCGGATCGGCCGCAAAGGCCGCCTTGTCGTCGCGAAGCGCCGCTCGAGACATCTGTTATCCTCCCAAAAGGCCGCGTTTTCCGCGGCTCATGCGGCGTCGAATGCCCGATTGAAATCAAGCTCCTAGCCAGTCATCCGATACGATATGGAAGCGGTTTTGCGATGGCAAGAGAGCCGCGCCAGCCTGTAGAGTGACGCCGTTGCCGCAAAGGTGGGCAAAGGAGGCCGCCGCAAACACGATGACCGCTCGATCCCAGACCGGCGGCCTGAATTCGATCGCCCGATCCCGGTTCTGGATCACGCAGGCGGTACCCGGCGTCGCGTTGCTCGTCGTGTTCGTGGCGATGGAATGGCTCAGTTCCATCCACGAATTCATGAGCGTCCCGATCACGCCGTGGAATCCGGGTCTGGGCGTGGTGTTCGCCTTCGCGCTGCTGCGCGGGCCGGCTTACGCGGCGGTGCTGTTCGCCGGCATGATCGCGGCCGAGCTGTTCGTCGTGCGCACCGCGCTGCAATGGCCAGTGATCGTCGCCATCGCCGCGATCATAGCGCTGGTCTATGGCAGCGCCGCGCTCGTCATCCGCCAGATCCTGCGCCTCGACGCCGGCCTCTATCATCTGCGCGATCTGATCGTGCTGCTGGCGGGCGGCATCGCGGCCGCGCTCGTCACATCGGCGCTGGTCGCGCTGCTGCTGCTGCTGGACGACCGCATCGCGCTCGACAATATCCTGACCGCTGCGACGCCGCTGCTGCTCGGCGACATCATCGGCATCGCCGTGATGACGCCGCTCACCCTGCGTCTCATCATGCTGATGCAGGGCCGCGCGTCGCTGACCGGCTATTCGCGACCGCTCGCGCTCGAAGTCGCGCTCTACGCCGCGCTCAGCTGCATCGCGCTCTATGTCATCGTCGGCGGCGCCAGTGACGGCGGCCTGCGCTATTTCTACCTGCTGTTCGTGCCGGTGGTGCTGGCCGCGGTGCGTCACGGCTTCGACGGCGCCTGCGCGGCGCTCGCCGTCACGCAATTCGCGCTGGTCGGGCTGATGCATTATTTCGGCTATGACGCGCCGGCATTCACCGACATGCAGACCCTCATGCTGGTGCTGACCGGCACCGGACTGATCGTCGGCGCCGTGGTCAGTGAGCGGCAGAATGCCGATGCGCTGCGGCGGCTTGCGGAGGACCGCCTGCGCGAGAAGGAAATCGAATCGAGCCGCGCCGCGCGCTTCATGCTGGTCAGCGGCATGGCATCGGCGCTCGCGCATGAGATCAACCAGCCGATGACGGCAGCGCGCGCGCTCGCGCGCTCGGCGCAGCATATCCTCGAAGGCCCCGGTCCCGATGTGCCGCGCGCGGCCGGGAATGTCGCCAACGCGGTCGCCCAGATCGATCACGCCAGCGGCGTGTTGCGCCGGATGCGCGAATTCCTGCGGCGCGGGCGTCCGCATGTTTCGAGCTTCGAAATCCGCACCGCCATCGAGGATGCGCTGATGCTGGCGCGTCCGGATACGCAGGCACGCGGGATCGAGATCAGGGCCGACATCCCGGACGGCCTGCCGATGGCTCATGGCGATCGCATCCAGATCGAGCAGGTGATCCTCAACCTCATTCGCAACGCCACCGAAGCGATTTCCGGCGCGCAGCAAAAGAATGGCGCAATCCGGATTTCCGCCATGCTTCTGACGGAGCCTGCGCGACTCGAAATCGCCGTCCGCGACAATGGCCCCGGCATTGGGCCGCAGCTGGCCCCCACCATGTTCGATCCGATGACCACCTCAAAACTTGAAGGCCTTGGGCTTGGGCTGTCGATCTGTCTGGCCATCATCGAATCGCATGGCGGACGCATCTGGCTGCAATCCGGCGAATCCGGCCACACCGAATTCAGGTTCTCGCTGCCGCTTGAACAGCCGCGGGACCTCCAATAACAATCTGCGCCCGAGTCCGCCGGACATGACCTCCCCGACCATATTCGTCATCGACGACCAGCCGTCCGTGCGCGACGCGATCGGCGAGATGCTGAGCGTCTTCGGCTTCCGGGTCGAGGTCTTCGACTCGGCGACCGCGTTCCTTCACGCGGTGACGGCCTCCCGGCCGGGCTGCGTGGTCGCCGACGTCCGGATGCCCGGCATGGACGGGATCGCGCTGGTCGGCGAAATGGCGAAGCGCGGCATCGCCATCCCCATCATCCTGGTGTCCGGCCATGCTGACGTGCCGATGGCGGTAGCGGGCCTTAAGGCAGGCGCCGAGGACTTCATCGAAAAGCCGATCGACGACACCAAGCTGGTCGCCGCCATCAATCGGGCGCTCGCCCGCGTCTTTGCTGCGCAGGACACCGTCCGGCAGCATGACGATCTCGCCGAACGCTTCGGCCGGCTCACCCCGCGACAGGCGGAGATTTTCGACCTGGTCGCCGGCGGCTTCACCAGCCAGGCGATCGCGGCAAAGCTCGATCTCTCGACCCGCACGGTGGAAAGCTACCGCGCCCAGATCATGGAAAAGATGCAGGCGGAAAGCGTCGCGGTGCTGGTGCGCCAGGCGATTCGCCTCGGCCGGATCGAGCCCTGATACCGCCAGTCGGCGGCACCGCGGGGCTTCGGGTTCCAGCAACAACCATCTCTCTCTAACCGCCACCCGTATTTCTACGGCAGCAGTGATGCGGATGCACGATCGGCAGCTCTCCGCCTAGCGTGCGCCGCGCGTGGGACGGTACTTGCTGCGTCCCCCGTGGAGCGGGACATGGGGCAGGATAGTTCGGAACAGGGCTCTCAACGGCCAAACCGGCTGGCGTCGATCGACGTCCCGCTGGTTGCTGCCGTCGCGGCTTTGCCGGCGGTGTATGTCGCACCGCAGCTGTCCCCGGATCTGCTCCTGCCGGCCATCGCGGCGGTCGCTTTTGCGGTCGCCGCCATGACAGCCGTCGCAGGTCTGCTGGCACGGACACCACGCCGGTCAGCGGCTGTGACGATCTGGGACTTCGCCGGCGCATGCGTGCTGATCGGCATCGCCGCCAGCGCGTTCAGCGAGCCGCTACAGGTTTCGCAACTGCTTGGGGTCGCATCCACGACCCCGTAACCTAGATAGCACTTCATCCAGGCCGGGCCCCTCTGGCGATCCTCACAGGTCGCGATGTCGGACTGGAATTCCGCAAGGAATGGCCCCGCCAGGTTGGGATGAAAATCCCGCGATCGCCGACAGGACCATTCCATAACAACAAGAGGAGTCCGGTCGTGTTCGACCTCATTACGCCTTCAGTCTTAAGTGCCTTCTTCCAGGTCATCATGATCGACCTGGTGCTGGCAGGCGATAACGCCATCGTCATCGGCCTCGCCGCGGCAGGCCTTCCCGCCGACCAGCGCACCAAGGTGATCCTGATCGGTATCGCCGCGGCCACGCTGCTGCGTATCGTCTTCGCGCTGCTGACCACGCAGTTGCTCCAGATCGTCGGACTGCTGCTCGCCGGCGGCCTGCTGCTGCTCTGGGTCTGCTGGAAGATGTGGCGCGAGCTGCGCACTCCGCATGAGGAACATGAGGAGGCGCTGGAAGCGGTCTCCGGCGAGGACATCAACAAGGATGGCACC